>CAYVKZ010000008.1:50669-52392 GCA_964452295.1 uncultured Acidiphilium sp. | reverse complement strand
TAATCACCGATAGAAGTAACGCTGTTGCCTATTACTACGCTTGTTAAATCGTTCCACTGATAAAATGCATATTTATATATTTCATATTTTTGCCCGTTATAATTATCGGGCAAAACAAGAGAAGCTCCGTTGCCTGCGTAACCTAATAAATAATTTGTATCGTTATCGGTTATAAACAGATATCCGTTATTATTAACAATTTCGCTTTCGCCATTATGCACGGTTAATGCATAATAGGCAACTTTGCCGTAACCAGTGCTTCCCTTAGTTATATTAAGATTGCTTTTATTTATTATTTCAACGAGTTTATAACAATCTTTAAACGCGTCACTACCGATAGAAGTAACGCTGTTGCCTATTACCACGCTTGTTAACGCCGAGCAACCATAGCACGCGTAACTACCGATAGAAGTAACGCCGTCGGGAATAGTAATGCTTGTTAACGCCGAGCAACCATAGCACGCGTAACTACCGATAGAAGTAACGCCGTCGGGAATAGTAATGCTTGTTAACGCCGAGCAATCCTTGAACGCCCCCCAACCGATAGAAGTAACGCCGTCGGGAATAGTAATGCTTGTTAATGCCGAGCAATTATAGAACGCAGCTTCACCGATAGAAGTAACGCTGTTGCCTATTACTACGCTTGTTAACGCCGAGCAATTTTTGAATGCCCCATAACCGATAGAAGTAACATTATAGCGAAGAGTAACGCTTGTTAAATTAGTGCAACCGCAAAATACGTATTTCAATATGGAAGTGGACCAATATCCTGTAGTAACGCTTGTTAAACTAGTGCAATTATAGAATGCATAGTTGCGTATAGTATCGTTTCTTATATCTGCTTCGGTTACTAACTTGTTATCGATATATAAATTATGTGCATAATATAATGGATTTGACTCTTCGTTTTTAAAAACAATTTCAACCCATTGGTCTATCGTTCCTAAATAATTTACTTTTTCTAACGATGTGCAACCATAGAACGCGCCTTCACCAATAGAAGTAACGTTATCGGAAATAGTAACGCTTGTTAAACTAGTGCAATTATGGAATGCACGTTTTTTTATAGTAGCGGCTGTTATATTTGCTTCGGTTACTAATTTGTTATCGATGTATAAATTATATGCACAATCAAATGGTTCTGAACTACTGCGGTAAACAGTCTCAACCCATTGGTCTATCGTTCCTAAATAATTTACTTTCGTTAAAGCCGAGCACCCCCCAAATGCACCATCGATATAAGTAACGCCGCGGCCGATTGTTATGCTTGTCAATGCGTAGCAATTAACGAACGCATGATAACGGATAACAGTAACGCCGTTACCTATAGTTACACTTGTTAATGCGTGGCAGGCAACGAACGCTTCATCACCAATAGAAGTAACGCTATCGGGAATATTAATGCTTGTTAAGGATTTGCAAGCATAGAACGCTTCATGGCCGATAGAAGTAACGCCGTCGGGAATAGTAATGCTTGTTAACGCCGAACAACCGCGGAACGTTGATCCACCAAAATCAGTAACGCTGTCCGGAATAGTTATGCTTGTTAACGACGAGCAATATGCGAACGCGGAGCTACCGATAGAAGTAACGCTATCGGGAATATTAATGCTTGTTAAGGATTTGCAAGCATAGAACGCACAACCACCGATAGAAGTAACGCCGTCGGGAATATTAATGCTTGTTAATCCGCTACAACCATCGAACGCACAATAACCGATAG
>CAYVKZ010000008.1:27252-50569 GCA_964452295.1 uncultured Acidiphilium sp. | reverse complement strand
AAGTAACGCTGTTGGGAATATTAATGTTTGTTAACGCCGAGCAACCATAGAACGCGTTATCACCGATAGAAGTAACGCTGTTGGGAATATTAATGTTTGTTAACGCCGAGCAACCATAGAACGCCCCCCAACCGATAGAAGTAACGCCGTCGGGAATATAAACGCTTGTTAACGCCGAGCAACCGCAGAATGCATTATCATTTATATAAGTAGCGGTTGATATATTTGCTTCAGTCACTAATATGTTATTAATATATAAATTATGTGCATAGTATAATGGGTTCGACGCAGTGCTATTATAAATAGTAGTGAATTTAATTTGAACCCATTGGTCTATCGTTCCCGAATAATATACTCTTGTTAATCCGCTACAACGATCGAACGCACAATCACCGATAGAAGTAACGCTGTTCGGAATAGTTATATTTGTTAACGCCGAGCAATAATAGAACGCGTTAGCACCTATAGAAGTAACGTTGCCGGGAATGGTTATGCTTGTTAACGATGAGCAACCAGAGAATGCCGCATAACCGATAGAAGTAACACTGTCGGGAATGGTAATGCTCATTAAGGACTCGCAATAATAGAACGCTTCACGATAAATGATTTTTGTTTTATCGTTAATAGTGCAAGAAGAAATAGAAGTATCTTTTGCTTCTATTAAAACAACGTAACGATTATCTTCATTGCCTAAATAAAAAGCGTTATCATATTCGTTATATTGTAAATTATTGCACTTATAAAACGCGCGGCTATTGATAGAAGTAATGCTGTCGGGTATAGTTATGTTCGTTAATGACTCACAATTATAGAATGCATACTCACCGATAGAAGTAACGCTGTTGCCGATGGTAACGCTTGTTAATCCAGTGCAATCTTCGAATGCATAATCTCTGATAGAAGTAACGCCGTCTCCTATAGTAACGCTTGTTAATGCCGAGCAAAATCTGAACGCGTAACCATTGATATAAATAACGCTGTTCGGAATAATAACGCTTGTTAACGACTTGCAACCAGCGAATGCGTAACTGTCGATAGAAGTAACCGGTTTTTCATTATAAACGGTGGGGATGACTATATCCGTATCGGTGCAAGTTCCTATGCCGGAAACACCATAGCTTTCGCCGCCGTAATTTAGAGTATATTTTAAGCCTTCGCTGTATTTTACGGGCTCAACGTAATTCGGGTCTTTCGCATCGCAGTCTTCGTTCGAGCAAACTCCGTTCACGTAATTATGCTCCGTTTTTGCAACGGGTTGCGGGGCGGTTAAAATTTCGTTACAGATCGAACATTTTTTGCCTTCGGTTGCGCCCTCTTTATAACAAGTAGCTTCTACTGCGGGGATAACTTCCTCGGTGTGAGCCGATTTTTCTATTTTCTCTTCTTCGGGGCTATTACATTTTAAGCAATAGCGGCGTTGCAAGCCTTCGGAAGAGCAAGTGGCGGGTGTTATTATCTCCCATTCGCCGAATTCGTGTGCACATTCTTGCTGCGAGCCTGAAGAATCGGACGAGCTCGAAGAATCCGACGAATCGGTTGAACTGTTTGAGCCGTTAAAATCTGACGAATCCGACGAGTCGGATGAGTCGGACGAACCGTTTGAATTTGCCGTGTTAGACGAACCCGACGGATTAAATCCGCCACCCGATGAACTGCCATGGTTTTTGCAACCGGCAAACAAACCGAGCGATAGCGTTAAACTTAACGCTAAAATGATAAAAATTAGCCTTCGTTTCATATAGTTTTGCCTCCTTAGCAAAAAATAAAAAATGCGCCTACCGAAGCAGACGCATAAAAACACAAACTCCGATAGTCGCCAAACTAATTAATCCTTATGTAACGTAGCGCAAAAGCGCAAATGTGCTCACATGCTTGGAATTTGCATTTTTACAAAAATTCAAAACATGTAAGCATAAAAGAGGGCGTAAAAAACTCCCGCTTTATAAACAAGTCGCGTTGTATACGTTACGATTATTCAATTAGTTTGGCAATTTTATTGTAGCACCATTTTATTAAAAAATCAATAAAATTAAAAGTGAAATTAAAAATTTGTTGAATTTTAAGTAAATTTTTATCACGTGCTTGCGGTATTTTATAAAACATGATATAATTGCGTCGTAAAAATAATTCCGAGCGAGATCTTTCGACTCGCTAACGCTCGCTCAAGATGACGGTGTTAGTAACCGTCATTCTGAGCAAGCACGTTTACGTGCGCGTCGAAGAATCTCGACTGATTAAAAGCGGGTAATTCCAACGAGATCTTTCGACTACGAACCTTCGGTTCTCCGCTCAAGATGACGGTAAAAAAACTCTCGCTCAAGATGACGGTTAGATCTGTAGGCGGTTATTTTCGTTAGGCAAAAAAACAAATATATATATAAGGAATAATAAAAATGAAAATCAAGTACTTTGGAACTGCGGCTTACGAGGGTATTCCCTCGCTGTTTTGCAACTGCGAATCTTGCAAGCGCGCCTTAAAAGAGTGCGGTAAAAATTTTCGCACTCGCGCGCAAGCGCTTATAAACGACGAAATTTTAATAGATTTCAACGCCGATACGGTCGCGCATTATCAAAAATATCTGTTCGATTGGAACAAAATTAAATATTGCCTAATAACGCACAGTCATTCGGACCATTTTTACCCGAAAGATTTAATCATGTTTGCCGAACCGGGGTATACTCACGGCGTTTCGCATTTGGATTTTTACGCGGGTACTTCCGCTTACGAGCAAATTTGCGAGGTTTTTTCATCTGCCTATGCCGATAAAACCCGCGCGAATATAACCGAGGTTAAAGAGGGCGATTTGTTAACGCTTGGCAACAATAAAGCTTTGGCAATGCATTCGGATCACGCGCCCGATACTTCTCCGCTTATTTACGCTATTCAAGACGGCGAGGGTAAGCGCCTTCTTTATGCGCACGACACCGGGATGTTTAACGACGCGGTAATCGCCGATATGAAGAGGCTGGGGCGGTTCGACATCGTTTCGCTCGACTGCACCGGCGCATTTATTCCCGAAGGGTGGGAGTACGGTCATATGAGCCTACGGACAAACGTTATAATGAAAGAGCGTCTTATAAAAGAGGGATTGGCTGACGAAAAAACAAAATTCGTTGTAACGCATTTTTCGCACAATTCGCTTTTCGGACATGATCACGAAGAACTTTGCGCCGAAGCCGAAAAATACGGTTTTATCGTCGGCTACGACGGCTTAGAAGTCGAGGCTTAAATTTTTACTTGAAAAACGCGCAAGCATGCAAAAAAACCGCCCTGTACACGGGGTGGTTTTTTTATCGGTCATTTTGAGTAAGCGAGGAACGAGCGCTAGTTTTACAGGTCATTCTGAGCGGAGAGGCGTAAGCCTCGCTGTCGAAGAATCTTGTTTGATTACTTATGGATGATTCCGAGCGAGATCCCGCGGCGGTGCCGCGCCGCTATGCGGTTCGACTCACTGCGTTCGCTCAGGATGACATAATATATAATTCCAAGCGAGATCCCTCGACTACGCTCGGGATGACAAGTTATAACAAAAAAATTATCTAAACGTATCCAAGGCGGATTTTGCTTCGGGTAAAAGCTCTGCGCCGCACAAAAACGCCATCAGCGTTGCGGTAACGTCGTAACGCGCGTCGTGAGCGGCGGCTCCGTCCCCGAAAATCTGAACGGAACGCCTGGTTATATCGTAAGGGTAAAGCTCGAAAAACTCGGCAAGCTCGGTAAGTTTCGGATATTTGTAACCGAGTCCGTTAGCGCGCGGCAGTCTTAAAAGGGGAGTAAATTTTTTCATCGTATCGAAGCTTTCTTTATAATGAAAAATCCTATCGTAATACGAAAATTCCGCGCTCATAAATTTATAATCGAAAGCAAAATTATGCGCGACCGTTAAATCGGCGGCTCTAAAATCGTCGTCGATTTCTTCTAAAAACTCGCCGAAAGTTTTCCCGCCTGAAAGATAAAAAAGTTTTTCGGCGGTAAGTCCGTGCACGGCGGTCGCCTCGGGCGGAACGTACGGAACCGAAAAGAAAAAGTTTTTGCCATTTATCTCTTCGTCGGACAGCATCGCGTAAGAAAGTTGTATAACGTGCCCCGGGGTAAGCCCCGTGGTTTCGGTGTCGAAAAATATAATCATAACGCAAAAATTATATAACAAATCGAAAAAAATCGCAAGCTTTATCCGCTAAAAATCGCAAGCTTTGTTCGCTCGAAAATTTTTAACGACAAAAAACGCGGCAAATTTTTTTGAGCTTAAAAACTTCGCTTTTAAAAAACGCGCACTTTTAGGGCAAAAAAAGTGCTTAATAATGCGTATTTTTTGCGTATTCTGCAAGCGGATAAAAAAATTTTTATTTTTCGCCAACTTTTTTTTAAAAACCCCTTGAAAATTTCATGGAAATATATTATAATGTCAAATAGATGGGGAAAGTATAGCCTGAGCGGCGGTTAAGAAAATTTACGACCTCTTAAAATTCGTTTTAGGGCTAATAACTTTCAAGCAATAAAAAACATATATTAAGGATGGACAAACAATGAATGAAAAGGCAAAATTAGTTAGAAACGTTGCGCTCATAGGACATAGCGGCGAGGGTAAAACATCGCTAGCCGAAGCAATTCTTTTTAACGGTAAGGCAATCGACAGACTTGGCAACACGACGGACAAAAACACCGTTATGGACTATGAAGAGCAAGAGCTCGCTAGGGGAATATCCCTATCCTTGGGCTGTGCGTTCGCTAACTGGGATGGCGTTAAAATCAATTTGATTGACGTTCCCGGATTTTTCGATTTCGAGGGCGAATTCGAAGAAGCGATGCGCGCCGTAGGTTCGGCTGTTTTAGTCGCCGAAGCTAACGGGCAAGTTTCCGTAGGCGCCGAAAAGGCTGCCGAATATTGCCTTAAAAACCACGTTCCGCTTATGGTTTTCATAAACGGGGTAGATAAAGAAAACGCGGATTACGTCGCTACGGTAGAGGCGTTCCGCGCGTTATACGGCAAAAAAATAGCTACGATGCACGCTCCCATTATTGTAGGCGGCAAAATGAAAGGCTACGTTTCGGTAATTTCGGGCAAGGCTTACGAATTCACTAAGGGCGGCAGGCAAGAAGTAAAAGTTCCCGACGATATGGTTTCCGAAATCGAGGCGTTAAAAGCGGGGCTTACCGAAGCGGCTGCCGAGGCTAGCGAAGAATACATAGAGAAATTTTTAGATAGCGGCTGGCTTTCTAACGACGAAATAATCGACGGCATTAAAAAAGGTCTTTTCTCGGGCGATACCATTCCCGTTTTGGGCGGCTCGGCAACGCAGAACTTGGGCGTAATTAACTTAATGAACGAAATAGTCGCAATAATGCCTTCTCCTGTAGAGCGCAAACCTATATGCGGCGTTAACACCGCTAGCGGCGACGTCTGCGAAGTCGCGTGCGACGAAGAGGCTCCTTTCTCGGCTCAAGTATTTAAAACCATTGCGGACCCGTTCGTCGGCAAACTCAATTTAATCAGAGTATTCACCGGCTCTTTAAAGAGCGGAATGACGGTTTTGAATACGTCTACCGGCGAAAAAGAACGTATCGGCGGATTATATTTAATCAAGGGTAAAAAGCAAGAACCCGTCGACGAAATTCACGCGGGCGACATCGGTGCCGTAAACAAACTTTCCAACACCGGTACCGGCGATACCTTAGCCGACGAAAGCTTCCCCGTAAAATACGACGAAATTCCGTTCCCCGCTCCCGTTTTGACTATGGCTATCAACGCAACCAAGCGCGGCGAGGAAGATAAGGTATTCCAAGGCTTAAGCCGTTTGGCTGAAGAAGATTTGACCTTTAAGGTAGAAAAAGATTTATCTACCGGCGAAACCGTTATTCGCGGTCAAGGCGAAACTCAGCTCGACGTGCTTTGCAAAAAATTAAAGAGTAAATTCGGCGCCGAAGCCGTTTTATCCGACCCGAAGGTCGCTTATCGCGAAACTATTTCCAAGTCGGTAGAGGCTGAGGGCAAACATAAAAAACAAACCGGCGGCGCGGGGCAGTTCGGCGTAGTAAGCGTACGCTTCGAACCGGGCGCGGCTGACGGAGAATTCGAATTCGTCGACGCGGTAGTCGGCGGAGCCGTTCCAAAACAATTTATTCCCGCCGTCGAAAAAGGTTTAAGAGATTGCGTTAAAAAAGGCGTATTGGCTGGATATCCCATGACTAACCTTAAATGCACGTTGTTCGACGGAAAATATCACCCCGTAGACAGTAAGGAAATAGCCTTTATTTCCGCGGCTAAACTCGCATACGACGACGCTTGCCCGCGAGCTAATCCTAAAATTTTAGAACCCGTTTACACTTATAAAATTTCGGTTCCCGATAACTATACCGGCGATATTATGGGAGACATGAACAAACGTCGCGGCAGAATTTTGGGTATGGACGCGGTCGACGGAAAACAAGTCGTCACCGCCGAAGCCCCGTTAGCCGAAATGCTCAAATATGCAACCGATTTAAGAAGTATGACTCAGGGCAGAGGTTCGTTTACTTCGAGCTTCGAAAGATATGAAGAAGTTCCCGTAACCGCTCAAGAAAAAATAATTAAAGAGGCAAAGGACGCTAAAGCCGACTAATCGACGTTATAAAAACCATAACAAAAAACGCCCGCCCGCGGGATTTTCGCGGACGGGCGTAAAAATGCCTAGTACACTTAAAAAGGACTAATTTAATTATGATTTTAACTATTTGCCCCAATCCCAGTATCGACTGCACTGCGGAACTTCAGTCGCTTAACGTAGGCAAAGTAAACCGCATCGAAAATAAAATTTTAACTTACAGCGGAAAAGCTTTAAACGTAGCCATCGGCGTAAGTCGGCTCGGCGGAGAAGTAACCGCCACGGGGTTTATGTTCGAGCGTGACGAAGCGCAATTTTTGCAAAGTCTTGCGCGCGAGGGCGTGAAAACCGATTTCGTAACCACCGGCGGCAGCGTTCGCATAAACTATAAAATCATAGACAATCGCTCTATGATGACCGAAATTAACGATAAGGGCGAGTCGGTCCCGCGCGAAAAACAAGAGGAACTCATTAAAAAAAGCGTTTTTCACGCTCGAAACGCCGCGATAACCGTTATGAGCGGCTCGCTCCCTTCCGGCGTTGAGGACGATTATTACGCCGAGCTTGTTTCCGCTCTTACTAAAAACACGAAAATCATCGTCGATTGCGAGGGCGAAAAACTCAAAAAAGCCATTTCTTGCGGAGTTTATATGGTCAAGCCCAACCTTTCGGAGCTTGAATCTATAAATAACGAAGTTTATTTAAGCAAATCGCAAATGATAGACGGCGCGAAAAAACTCATCGATTTAGGCGCGCAAAACGTGCTTTTATCGCTCGGAAGAGAGGGCGCTATTTTAACGGACGGCAAAACTCATCTTTATTGTAAAAGCGCGACCGTCGCCGTGAATTCAACCGTCGGCGCGGGGGATAGCATGCTTTCTGCTTGCGCGTATAAAATAGAGCAGGGCGCCGAAAAGCACGAAATTTTAAAATGCGCCGTAGCCGCGGGCACCGCCTCGATAACGACTCCGGGCACGAACTTGTTTTATAAGGATAAATACGACGAAATTTATAAAAGAATTTTTGTCGAAGAAATTAAAGCTTAGCCGTTAGAGAATTGAATTTTGTCGTTTTTAAAGTCGTTATTTACGTTTATTGCTTAAAGCGTGAAAAAATTCTTGACAAAATCTTTTCTAATAATTATAATTTAAGTGTGAAAATCGTGATAAAGATTGCTCAGCACGGCTTTATCGCCGATTTATCGCTAAAATCATAATAAAGTAAAAACGGAGAATTATATGAATAAATGTTTGACGCTCGTTTATTTTAGGGTAAACGAGGTGGAGTTTAAATTTAACGAAACTATTCAACCAAATACGCAATTTCAAATTAAGCCTAAGCTCGAATGTAAAATCGCCAAAAAGGACGATAACGTTTTCGTCAATCTTATTTTAAAGATAAACGAAGACATATCCGCTCCCGTTCCTTTCGATTTAAAGGTCGCCTTGGCGGGTACGTTTAAAACCAAAGAGGATTTTGTTTGGAACGAAGCCGATCAAAAGTCCGTTTTGGCAGAGGCGTTTACGATTTTGTATCCCTATTTGCGTTCGATAGTTTCGCAAATAACCTTAAACTGCAACATTCCCGCTTACATTTTGCCCGCAATCGCGCCCGATCAATTCACCGAAAACGAGCAAGTTGAAAAATACGTAATCAAAAAACCCGCAAATTTAAACTAATTTAGCCGGTTAATTTGCAGGTTTAAACTCAAAAAAATTTAATTTTATATTTAATGGTTTCGGGTACGAGCGTTTTCGTACCCGCCTTTTTTTGGATTATTTTCGCTAGGAGTTTGCCTTTTTGCAGATTTTGCTTTGCTAAAACTTAGAAGCCGTTTAGTTTCAAGCGAAAATAATTATGGCTAAAATCATTGCCAAAATCGGAATAAGCGTGCCTATCGCAAGCTGAAAAATCGTATGCCTTTTAAGTTTGAGCGACGAGGAAAAGATAGGCAAAAGCAACAAAAATCCGAACGCAAACCAAGGCGAAATTGCATAGCCGAGCATCGCGACGGGACCCGAAACCGAGCACGCGTGCCCGCTGCTTTTAAACTTAAAAAGGGTGCAAAGGGCGGTTGCCGCCGCCGAAAACAGATAAGTTGCCGCAAAAACTTTTTCAATGGGTGCTCCGCCGAACAAAACAGCCGTTATAAATGAGCCGGCGTATCCCGCCACGCTGAAAATAATGGCAAGATTGCGTTCTAACTCTCTTCCGCGCGCTCTTAACGCAGGGATTGTGCGAGTGAAAAGATAGGATAGTGCGGGCAGAACGCACAAAAACGCCACGTGTAAAATAAAATGCGCGTCCGATGCGAAAAATTCCGCGTTTACCGCTCGTAAAATTATTAAAAGAATAAACGCCGTAACCGGTGCGGTCGTTATCGTTCTTATAATCGTTGCCGTCTGTTTGCTCATCTATATAAGTTCCTCGAAAGAATTTTTAGTTTGCTTAAGTTTTTTTGCTCGGCTAATGCTTGACTTAAAAGAATCGTCGGCTATCTTAGTCGATTAGGTTTTAACGATTTAGCATCGGCAAAAAAACTTTATGCAAAAAGTATATCGCAAAAGCACAAAAAGGTCACGCTACTTGTGCTTGAATTTTGTCGAAAGGCGAAAAACGCCGAAGTAGAGTAAAAAAACGAACTCTACCGAGAGTAGAGTCGCCGTAGAACGGCGATAGAATTAATAAAAAACGCTTGCGAGCGATTAATTTAACGACAAATTTTGCCGTGCGAAGTTTTTGCAAAATTGCCGCATTGAAAAAACAGCGGCTTAAATAATTACAAAAGAAGGAAAAATCATGAAAGTTTTTTTAATTAAGTTAAAGGCTTTCGCCTCGAAAAATTTTATATTGGTTATTGCGTTCTTGCTCGCGGTAGTTTCGATGTTTTTTATCCCGCCGGATAAAGAATATTTAAGTTATTTCGATTTAAAAACGCTTGCGAATTTATTCGTCATGATGCTCGTTATAGCGGGTTTGAAAAACATGAAGTTTTTCACGTTTTTGGCGACTAAGTTTATACAAAAGCTAAAAAATCAGCGAAAAATAGTGCTTGCTTTGGTATTTATAACCTTTATAAGTTCGATGTTTTTAGCAAACGATATGGCGCTTTTAACTTTTTTACCCTTAACGCTCGACGTATTTTCGCTTAGCGAAAAGCCTAAATATTGCGCGTTTACGGTAATAATGCAAAACATAGCGGCAAATTTGGGCGGAATGTTGATGCCGTTTGGTAATCCGCAAAGCTTGTATCTTTACTCGTTTTACTCGATTTCCGTCGGCGAGTTCGTTAAAATAATGGTCATTCCGTTTACCGCCTCGGCTTTAGCCATTTTGCTTTTGTGTTTGTTCGCAGTACAAAACGACGAGTTAGAGTTAAAACGCGATGCCGAAAATTCCATAAAGCCCTTTCACTGCGGCGCGTATTTTGCATTTTTCGTTTTTGCGGTGCTTGCTGTTTTGAGAGTGGTCGATTACAAAATAGTAACGATTTGCGTAGTTGTTTTAACTTTGTTTTTAGATAGACGCGCCTTTTTAAAGGTAGATTACGCCTTGCTTTTAACCTTTTGTTGCTTTTTCGTTTTTGCCTCTAACATGGCGCGGATAAGCGCGGTTTCTTCCGCCGTAAGCTTTTTTATAAGCAAAAGCACGCTTTTAACGGGAGTAATTTCTTGCCAATTTTTCTCTAACGTACCCACGGCGATTTTTCTTTCTAAGTTTACTAAAGATTACAAAAACTTGTTGCTCGCGGTTAATATCGGCGGAGCGGGCACTCCGGTTGCCTCTCTTGCAAGTTTAATATCGCTAGGGCATTATTCTAAGGCTTATCCCGAGCGCAAAAAAGCGTATTTGATCTTGTTTTCCGCGCTCAATTTTGCATTCCTTATCGCGCTTACGTTAATTTGTTTTATTATAGTATAACGGCGAAAATATTAAAACACCGCGAAAACGCAAGCGTCGGCAAAAATGCGTCGAAATTTAATATATGCGAAAAAAAGCTTGACAAGGACGCAAGTCTTTACTATAATATCTAACAGTGTTAGCTAAATTTTTAAGCGAAGGCGGAAATGCAAAAAATAAATTTAGAAATGATTATGCGCGAGCTCGAGTTGCTCAGTAAAACGCAGGGATGGCGAGCTTTAGGCGAATTGATAGAGGGCGGATATAAAGGCTTGTTTGTCATTTTGCGCGCCGTGCGCGATAACGGCGGTGAGGTTTCGTCGGGATTTTTGGCAAAAAGCGTCGGAGTATCGACGGCGCGAGTGGCAAGCGCGTTAAAAACTCTCGAGCAAAAAGGCTACGTTACTCGCGAGCGCGCGAAAAAAGACGCGCGTTGCGTAATAGTAAAACTCACCGAGCAAGGTGCATGTTCGCTTAGTCGGCGCGAAAAACAGATTTTTTCGACTTTAAAGCCTATGTTCGATAAACTTCCGTGCGAAGAATTGCAAAACTTTATCGGCTCGCTTAAAAAAATATTGTCTTAAAAGCAATAAAAAATTATTATCGTAATCAATTAAGAGAGGTAAAAAATGGACGTTTTGGAAGCGATAAAAAACAGACATTCCGTGCGCAGTTATTTAGATAAACCGATTGAAAGCGAAGTCGGCGAAAAATTAGCGGCTGAAATTGCAAATTGCAATGCGGAAAGCGGATTGAATTTTCAGCTTGTGCTAAACGAACCCGCGGCGTTCGATTCGTTTATGGCGCATTACGGCAAATTTTCGGGCGTTAAAAATTACGTAGTGTTTGTCGGTAAGCGCTGCGAGGACGAAAAAGTCGGTTATTACGGCGAGCGCGTGGCTTTATTTGCTCAAGCCTTAGGGCTTAACAGCTGTTGGGTTGCGCTGACTTATAAAAAGGTTAAAGGTGCGTATAAATTAGCTTCGGGCGAAAAAGTCTATTGCGTTTTGGCGATAGGTTACGGAAAAACTCAAGGCGTGGCGCACAAATCCAAGACCTTCGAGCAAGTAACGGCGAACGTTCAAAACCCGCCGGAATGGTTTAAAAACGGAGTCGATGCGGCACTGCTTGCTCCTACTGCGACGAATCAGCAAAAATTTTCGTTTTCGCTTGTCGAAGATAAGGTCGTCGCGAAGGCTAAAGCGGGTTTTTATTCTAAAATCGATTTAGGAATAGTAAAGTATCATTTCAACGTCGGTTCGGGCAAAATCGATTTCGATTTATAACCAAACAAAAAGGAGCTGTCGCAAATTCCTTACAATTTGCGACAGCTCCTTAAGCTTTTAATATTCTATTCGGTTTTTTTAATCTTTTTTGTACATAGGCAAAAGGCTTTTAGTTAAGGTAGTAGTGTTTTGCGTTTGTTTTGCGGCGGTAAAAGTGCGCGCTAGCAAAAACGCCGCGCCGACCGAGCCTTTTTCGCATTCAGCATTGATTCTAAGCGAAAGCCTTAACGTCGCGTGGTAAAACGCGCTGACCAAAATCACGCTGCCTATTCCTTGCCGTCTAAGCGAGGGGATTACGTAAATATCCTTTAAAAGTTCCTCTCCGCGCGGCAAAAGCTCGCCTATGGCGTAACCTATAATTTCACCGCTCTCGCTAAAACAAGTAAGCGCCCAAGCTTGCTCGCAAGTTTTAGTAAGGTCGTTTTTAAGTTTTAAAATTTTTTCGCTCGACAGTTCTTGTTCCGCGGCGGATATAATTCCGTTTAAATGCTCTCTTTCGTATTTAACTACTTTAACCATACGTTTGCATTATAGCATGCGGGCAAAAAAATGTCAAGCCGTAAACTTTATAAAAAACGCAAATGTAAGGTAAAAACGCTTGACAAGCAGTTTGCGTTTGAATATAATAATAAACGATGGCGTAAGGTAAACGCGCTTTACGCTTCGGGGGCGTTATGGTAGAAAAAGATTTTACTGTTTACGAGCTGTATTCGATATACGGCAAAATGCTTACCGAAACGCAATCTCGCGCTATCGAAGATTATTTCGGTTTGGATTTGTCTTTGGGTGAAATAGCACAAAACCGCGGAATTTCGCGGCAGTCCGTTAAAGACGCGCTTTCTTGCGCGGAAAAACAGCTTTTTAATCTCGAGCAAAATTTGCGTTTTTACGAAAAATTGCTTAAAGTTCGCGCTATTGTAAAAAACATTAAAGCCGAACAAAAAATAAACGACGAACTCGTGCTTTCGGTTTTAGAACGCGTACTCGGCGTGTTGGAGGAATAACGTAGCATGGCGGTTTTTTCGTCTTTGGGTGAAAAACTTAATCACGTATTTAGCAAAATGACCAAGCGCGGCAAGCTTACCGAGCTTGAAATTAAACAAGCCATGCGCGAAATTCGTATCGCGCTTTTAGAAGCGGACGTAAACCTCGGCGTTGTTAAAAACTTCGTGGCTTCCGTTTCCGAAAAGGCTGTGGGGCAGGATATTTTAAAAAGCTTAAGTCCCGCGCAACAGGTCGTAAAAATCGTTAACGAAGAGCTTGTCTCGCTTATGGGCAGTACTAACAGCAAGCTCACCGTTTCGTCTAATCCGCCCACCGTCATAATGATGTGCGGACTTCAAGGCGCGGGTAAAACCACGCTTTCGGCAAAGCTCGGCGCGCTTTTAACAAAGCAAGGCAAAAAACCTTTGCTCGTCGCGTGCGACGTTTATCGTCCCGCGGCTATCGAACAGCTTAAAACCGTCGGTAAAA
This sequence comes from uncultured Acidiphilium sp., assembly GCA_964452295.1. Lineage (GTDB taxonomy): Bacteria > Bacillota > Clostridia > Christensenellales > Borkfalkiaceae > HGM11416. The sequence continues at coordinate 37,328 of CAYVKZ010000008.1, read as the reverse complement.
AGGCGGGGTGCGAGGTTTTCTCGCTCGGACAGATAAATCCCGTCGATATATCAAAAAAGGCTATCGAGCACGCAAAACGTTTCGGTTTCGATATCGTTATAATAGATACAGCAGGGCGCTTGCAGATTGACGAAAAGCTTATGCAAGAGCTCGAAGACGTCAAAGCCGCCGTTTCGCCGGACGAAATTCTTTTAACCGTCGATTCGATGACCGGGCAAGTCGCGGTCGAGGTAGCCGACACGTTTAATAAACGGCTCGACATAAGCGGCGTGGTTTTAACCAAGCTCGACGGAGATACTCGCGGCGGTGCATGTCTTTCGATAAAGGCAGTAACGGGCAAGCCCATAAAATTCATCGGAGTAGGCGAAAAAATCGGCGATTTAGAGCCTTTTTATCCCGACCGAATGGCAAGCCGTATTTTGGGTATGGGCGACGTGCTTTCTATAATAGAAAAAGCGCAAGAAGCCGTCACCGAAGAAGACGCGCGCCGCATGGAAAAAAAGTTTAAAGAAAACAGCTTTACTTTAGACGACTATTTGGAACAATTCGCGATGCTCAAAAAAATGGGCGGTATAAGCAGTCTTTTGGGCATGCTTCCCGGAATGGGCAAACTGAACGTTAAAGAAGAAGATATCGACGAATCGAAAATGGAGCGCATTAAAGCGATAATCCTTTCGATGACTAAGCGCGAGCGCAAAAATCCCGATATTTTAAATTACTCGCGTAAAATGCGAATTGCAAAGGGCAGCGGTACCACTATTCAAGACGTTAACACCCTTTTAAAGCAGTTCGAACAAAGCAAACAAATGATGAAGCAACTTAAAAATCGCGGCGGAAAAATGCCGTTTAAGTTTTAAAGCCTTTGTTTTTAACGCTTCTCGTTTTAATAAATAACAAAAATTTGAATTTTTATACGGAGGAATATAAAAATGGCAGTAAAAATGAGATTAACCAGAATGGGTGACAAGAAGAGTCCCTTCTATCGTATCGTCGTAGTCGATTCTCGCGTAGCACGCGACGGCGCTTACATCGATAAGATAGGGCACTACAACCCCACGACTAACCCCGCCGAAGTGGTAATCGACGTCGAAAAAGCTAAAGATTGGCTTTCTAAAGGCGTTCAACCCACCGAAACCGTTAAGTCGCTTTTGGTTAACGCGGGCGCTATGGAAAAGTCCGCAAAACTCTCTCCCGCTAAAACCAATCCTAAAAAGAAGAAGGGTTAACGCGTCTTTTGCCTCTTAGCTTTCGCTTTACAAAAGGCGTTAGTTTCGGCGGCAAAATCGGTCGCTTTGCGGTGACTAGGCTTTCGTTATCGCAAAGCGCAAAAATCTAAAAAGTGCGGCTATAGGTCGATTAACGCAAGGTTTGGCTTGTTTTTATCCGCCTGCGTTTCGGCTGTTTTCCGCTTTAAATATACGCAAAGCGACGCTTTGCGATTCGGAGCAAAAATGTTAGATTTAATTAAATACATAGTAGGTACGTTTGCCGAAAATCCCGACGACGCCGAATACGTCGTTACCGAAAAAGGCAATACGATAACCGTTACCGTCATTTTAGGCGGCGACGATATGGGCAAAGTAATCGGCAGACAAGGCAAAATAGCCAAAGCCATGCGCACGCTCGTCAAGACGGCTTCCGCTAAGAGCGGCAAAAGATATAATATCGATATAAAAGAAAAAAGCGAAGCGGCTAAATAAGCTATCAAAAGTGCTTAAAAAACGGCATAGGGTTATTCGTTTAATAAAGCGAAGCAATGCTCTACGCTTATTTGCCGAAAGGGTGTTTTATGGAACGGCTTCTTATCGGTGAAATTTTAAAACCGCAAGGAATCCGCGGCGAAGTTAAAATGAAAAACTTCACCGACGGTTTTTTTGCCGTTAAAAATTTAAAAGAAATTATTATAGACGACGTCCGTTATCAAGTGCTCAAAATGCGCGAGGATAAGGGCGTTTTTATGTTGCTTAAAGGCGTTGCCGACCGAAACGCCGCCGAAATTTTGCGCGGCAAGTCGGTTTACGCCGATAAAAGTGCCGTAAAGCGCGAAAAAGGCAAATACTTTATCGACGACGTTATAGGTTGCGCGCTTTATCTGTCAAACGGCGATTACGTAGGCGAAATCGTTGAAATTTTATCGGGGCGCACTGATATTTACTATGTCGAAAACGAAAAGGGCAAAAAGCTTTTTCCGCTTATAAAAAGCCTTAATCCTCTGTTCGATATAGAGGGCGGCAAGCTTACGATAGACGCGGATGTTTTCGCGCGCGAGGCAATAGAATGCGAATAGATATTTTAACGCTTTTTCCAGAAATGTTCGTTCCTTTAAAGGAAAGCATTATCGGCAGAGCGACAAAAAACAATAAAGTCGAAATAAACGTAATCGACATACGCGATTACACGCTCGATAAGCACAAAAAGTGCGACGATTATCCCTTCGGGGGAGGGGCGGGAATGCTTATGCTTCCGCAACCCGTCGCTTCCGCTATAGAGGCAATCGACAAAGATCACGAAGCGCTTAGAATTTATACGTCGCCTAAAGGTAAGAGGTTCGAGCAAAAGCATATAAAAAAGCTTTTAAAACGCGATAGAATAATTATTTTATGCGGGCATTACGAGGGCGTCGATCAGCGCGTTTTAGACGAGTATATCGACGACGAGATATCTATAGGCGATTACGTTTTAACCGGCGGAGAACTTCCCGCCATGGTCATAACCGACGCGCTTTGCCGTTATGTAGAGGGCGTTTTGGCGGAAGGTAGCTTGTCCGACGAAAGTTTTACGGGCAATCTTTTAGAATATCCGCAATACACTCGCCCGCAAGATTTTAACGGATTAAAAGTGCCCGACGTTTTGCTTTCGGGCAATCACGCTAAAATCGACGAATGGCGAGTTTTAAAAGCGGAAGAACTTACCAAGCAAAAGCGCCCCGATTTATGGCGAAAATACGTTCGCGCCAAAGAAAGCGCTCGCAAAAAAGCAGAAAAACTTAAGTCCGAGCAAAAACGCGCGCGGAAAGAAGCAAAAATACGCGCAAAAGAGGGGGATAAATAAAATGGATTTGCAAAAAATTCAGTGGTTCCCGGGGCACATGACGAAAGCCATGCGCATGATGGAAGAAAATCTCAAGCTCGTCGACGGCGTGCTTTTCGTTTTAGACGCGCGCGCTCCGTTTGCGTGTGAAAATTTTGCGCTCGAAAAGCTTTTTGCAAACAAAAAAGTGCTGTATTTGCTCAACAAAAGCGATTTAATCAGTGCCGCCGACCGCGATTATTTGGTTTCTAAGTTCGAAAAATCCGGCAAAAAAGCGGTTTTTACGGCGGCTAGCGACTCTCGCGGGTGCAAAAACGTGATTGCCGCGTTTAAAGAATTAAACAAAGAAAAGTTAGATCGCAACGAAAAAAAAGGCGTGAACAAAGTTTTGCGCGCAATGGTTGCGGGGGTACCGAATACCGGCAAGTCTACCGTTATAAATTGTTTAAGCGGCAAAAAAGTTGCGGCAACCGGGGATAAGGCGGGCGTTACTCGCGGCAAACAGTGGATTAGGTTAGAGGGTATCGAACTTTTAGATACGCCGGGAACGATGCCGCCCTCGGTAAAAAATAACGATTTGGCTTTGCATCTTGCGTATATAGGTTGTTTAAACGATTCGCTTTTAGATCAAAGCGAGCTTTGTTTGTTGCTTTTGGGCGAACTCATAAAAATTTGTCCGGAGCTTTTAGAGCAAAAATACGGCGTTAGCGCGCGAGACTATGAGCCGCTTGCCGTTTACGAGGCAATTTGTTTAAAACGCGGATTTTTACAGCGCGGCGGAGTTTTCGATTACGAGCGCGCGGGCAGAGCTATAATCGACGACTTCAGAAAATGCCGAATCGGCAAAATTTGTTTAGAAGCAAAATCGGAAACAAAGAGCGAAGCATAAAAAATGTTTTTTTGTAAAAGCGGGGCTATAGGTCGATTAACGCACATTTCAGGTGAGAAACATGACTCAAAAAGAAGAGGAAAAATTAGTTTACGAACGCCGTTTGCAAGGGCAAGGTTTATCCGTTATCGCTGGTGTAGACGAAGTCGGCAGAGGCCCGTTAGCTGGTCCCGTCGTGTGTGCGGCAGTCGTAATGCCGCTTGACGACGATAAAATAATCGAGGGCGTAGACGACAGCAAAAAACTTTCGGCAAAAAAGCGCGAAAAGTTAAGCGAGCAAATTTTAAGTACTGCTTCGGCTTATTGCATTTGCCGCGTCGAGCCTGCCGAAATCGACGAAATTAACATTTTAGAAGCCACAAAAAAATGTATGGCGGCAAGCGTGGCGGGGCTAAAAATACGCCCGAACGCAGTACTTGTCGACGCGCTAAAAATCGACTGCGGCGACGCGGAGTGCGTTTCGATAATCAAGGGCGACGCGCTTTCGTATTCGATAGGTTGCGCGTCTATCGTGGCAAAAGTTTATCGTGACGCTCTTATGGACGAATACGCAAAAAAGTATCCCGACTATTTATTTGAAAAAAACAAGGGCTACGGCACGGCGGCGCACATTGCCGCGATTAAGGAGAAGGGACCATGCGAAATACATCGTCGCAGTTTTATAAAAAACTTTTGGGCGGAAAAGGCGAACTGATAATCGAAAATTATTTAACGAAACGCGGCTATACCGTGCTCGAAAAAAATTATACGACCAAAGTCGGCGAGGCTGATTTAATAGCGATTAGCGGCAAACTTTTGGTGTTTATAGAGGTTAAAACGCGCAACAGTTTCGAGTTCGGTCAACCCGCCGAGGCGGTGGGGTTAACTAAGCGCAGAAGATATGAAAAATTGGCTCAATATTATCTGCTCGTTCATCCGGAATATCGCGAAAAATTCATTAGGTTCGACGTTGCCGAGGTGTTCGGCTTAAACGGCGAAAGAATAAATTATATCGAAAACGCCTTTATTTGCGAATGAAGACGTTTGTATCGAGGAAAGAAGAATATGAAAATATCCGTATCGGCGGCTGCCGGCGTAGAGCAAGCCGTAAAACGCGAACTTTATAGGCTCGGCTACGGCGAACTTCCCGCGATAAACGGGCGAATAAGCTTCGAAGGCGACGAAGCCGACGTGTGCAAGTGTAATTTATTTTTGCGTTCCGCCGAGCGGGTTTTTATCGAGCTTTTGCGCTTTAAAGCGGAAAATCTAGACGAATTATTCGACGGAATATCCGCTATTCCTTGGGAAAAATATTTATCGCGTGACGCAAAAATTTTAATTTCGGCAAAGTGCGTCGAAAGTAAAATTCATGCGATTTCGGTTACTCAAAGTTTAACTAAAAAAGCTCTGTGCGAACGGCTTTTAAGCGTTTACAAAACTCCGCTGAACGAGCGCGGCGAGCGTTATAAAATAGAGGTTTCGATTCTGCGCGACGTAGTAACCGTTTCACTCGATACGTCCGGCGAGGGGCTTCACCGTCGCGGTTATCGCGGAATGGTAGGCGAGGCGCCTTTAAAAGAAACGCTCGCTTCTGCGATAATTTCTCTTTCCGTGTGGAATCCTTCTCGTCCGTTGGCGGATCCGTTTTGCGGAACTGGCACGATTCCGATAGAGTCGTGCATGTACGCGCTTAACATACCTGCGGGCGGAAAAAGGGATTTCGACTTTTTGCATTGGCAAAAGCTCGATTTTTCTATGTTCGAGCAAATTCGAGCGCAAGCGTTTGCCGCGGTTAAGGATATAAAATTCCGCGTAAACGCCTTCGATATCGACGAAAAACAACTTAAACTTGCCCGTCTTCACGCCGAGATCGCGGGCGTTAGCGATTACATACATTTTCAGCGCGCCGACATGCGCGAATTTTCGTCGCAAAAACGTTACGGCGTTATAATAACCAATCCGCCTTACGGCGAAAGGCTTAGCGACGTTAACGATGTTGAAAAACTTTTAACCGATTTCGGAAAAATGGTTAAATCGTTGCCCGATTGGAGCGCTTATACGCTTACCCCCGCGAAGAACTTCGAGCGGTTGTTCGGAAAAAAAGCGGATAAAAAGCGCAAACTTTACAACGGTTCGATAGAGTGTTGCCTTTATGCCAATCTTGGCAATCCTCCGCCGAAAATCTTCGATAAGGAATTAAACAATGACTGAAACAATTATTAAAAACGCCGAAACCGCCGAAACTGAAAAACTTAATTTAAGCGCAAAACAAGCAAATTGCGCAGAAATAAAAAACGGCAAAAAAACCGCTTTACGATTATTAAAAGATTTTATTTCCGCTTGTGCGGCGGGTGCGTTTATCGGCATAGGCGGCGTTGCGTATTTGTCTGCGCAAAGCAAAATCGCGGGCGCGCTGTTTTTTGCGATAGGTCTGTTTGCCGTATGCTTTTTTAAGCTTAATCTTTTTACTGGCAAGGTTTGTTACTCGCTCGAAAACGGAAAATTTTACATATTACGGCTTTTTATAATGCTTTTAGGCAATTTTGCGGGGGCTTTTACGCTTGCAAAAATTATCGGATTAACTCGGCTTAACTTTCTTATCGAAAGCGTTACGCCTATAGTCGAGGCAAAGCTTTCGGGCGGACTTTTTAGCGCGTTTTTGCTCGGCGTTTTGTGCAACGCGCTTATTTATCTCGCGGTTGAAGGCTATTCTTCGGGCGAGGGCGGAGTTATAAAAATTAGCGCGCTGTTTTTGGGCGTAAGCGTTTTTGTTTTGTGCGGCTTCGAACACTGCGTTGCAAACGCGTTTTATTTTGCGCTTTGCGGCGGCTTAAGCGGCTATTCGGCTTGGAATATGATTGCGTTTTTATCGATAAACGTTTTAGGCAATATAGTCGGCGGAATTTTAACGCGAATTCTTTCGCTTCTCGCAAAAAAATAATCTTCTCTGCTTTCGTGATAACTTAAAACTTAATTAAAACGACAAAAAGCTCGCTTCCGCGAGCTTTTTTGGTGCCTTTTATTATCCGATTATTGTTTTTTTACAATGCAACTTCGCCGTCGGAGCAAACAACTTTTTTCGTAGGGGCTTTTAAATTTAAATCATTGCCCTTTTTAATAGTATTCCATTGTTTTTTAGTTCCGTTAAAGTTAATTTCATTTAATCCGATGCAATACTCGAACACACGATTACCGATACAGATAACGCTGTCGGGTATGCTTACGCTTGTTAATCCAGTGCAACCGCGAAACGCACCACTACCGATAGAAGTAACGCCATTAGGAATAATTATGGTTGTTAATCCGCTACAACACTCGAACACTTGATCTTCAATAGATGTAACGCAATTAGGAATAGTTATGCTCGTTAATTCTCTACAATTAAAGAACGCGCGATAACCGATAGAAGTAACGCTATTCGGAATAGTTATGTTTGTTAAGCCGTTGCAATCATAAAACGCACTTGCTCCGATAGACGTAACATTGTTCGGAATAGTTATGCTTGTTAAGCTACTGCAATTATAGAACGCACTATCGGCAATAACCTTTGTTTTATCGTTAATAACGCAAGAAATAATAGATTCATCTTTTGCTTTTATTAATGCAATATTTGGATTATTTTTATTACCTAAATATAAAGCGTTATCGTATTCGTTATATTGCAAATTATCGCAACCATCAAACGCACCGGTCGCGATAGAAATAATGCTGTCCGGAATAGTTATGTTTTCAAGTTCGTTGCAATAAGCGAACGCCTCATAACCGATAGAAGTAACGCTATTACCTATAGTTATGCTTATTAAACCGTTGCAAAAACTGAATGCTTCCCAATCGATAGAAGTAACGCTATCGGGAATAGTTATGGTTGTTAATCCGCTACACCCCTCAAATGCACGACTAGCAATAGAAGTAACGCTATCGAGAATAGTTATGTTTGTTAAGCCACTGCAACAAGAGACGCGCCCCAATCGATAAACGTAACACTGTTCGGAATAGTTATACTTGTTAAGCCGTCACAATTATAGAACGCTATATTTCCGATAGAAGTAACAGGTCTTTCGTTATAAACGGCAGGGATGACGATATCCGTATCCGAGCAAGTGCCTATGCCTGTTACCGAATAGCTTTTGCCGTCGTCGTTTAAAGTAAACTCTAAACCTTCGCTGTATTTTTCTTTTATGTCGACGTTTGATGAATCGCCTTGATTATTATCGCAACCCGCAAATAAACAAAGCGAAAAAACTAAGCAAATAGCTAAAACGATAAAAAGTAGCCGTTTTTTCATATCTCTCTCCTTTTAGTGTAATACTTGGACATAAAAAAGAAGCTTATATAAATCTACGAAGGTTTTTAAAACGAATATTTTTCGTAAAAAGCTTTAAGTCCGTTTTTCATGTGAAGGGCGTCGGATAAAGCGAGCGTTTCGCAAGCGGAATGCATTGCGAGTTGGGGTATTCCTATATCCACGCTTTTAATTGCCACTTGCGAAGAACTTATCGCGCCGAGCGTTCCGCCGCAAGGCAAATCGGAACGTTGATAATAATCGCAGTAGGGCACGTTCGATTTTTCTAGAATCGACTTAAAAATCGCGGAACTCAATCCGTCGGTCGTGTAATTCTGATTGCCGTGGTGTTTTATCGCGATGCCGCCGCCGAGCTTAACGTCTGCTGTTTTATCTGCGAAGTCGGGGTGGTTCGGGTGCGTTGCATGCGAATTGTCGCACGAAACGATAAATGATTTAGCGAGCGTTTGCATAAATAAACTTTCGCCGTTTTCGTCGCTCGATTTTTCGCCGAGCGCGATAAAAATTCTTTTTAAAACGTCGCGCAAAAAGGGCGAAGCCGCGCCTTGTTTCGTGCGGCTACCTACTTCTTCGTTATCGGCAAGGTAGGCAAGGCAAACTCCGCTAGCGTCGTCTGCGTCGATAAGCGCGGAAAGCGAGGCGTAAGCCGAGGCTAAGTCGTCGATGCGGGGTGCGCACAAAAATTCGTTATTTGCGCCGAAGTTAAAGGGTTTTTCGTCGCAAACCAAATAAAGGTCGCAATCCAAAAGCTTGCCGTCGAAGTGTGAAGAAAGCTCGTTTTTTAAAAGCTCGCCGTCTTGCGAAAGCGCGTATAAAGGAGGGCAATCGACTTGCGGATTAACCGCAAAGCCGTCGTTCGCGTTGCGCCTAAAATGAATGGCTACGCTCGGAATACAAAAACGATTTTCGCTTTCGAAAAGCGAATAAACGACCTTGCCGTCCTTTTCGCCGCAGAGTCTCCCAGCGAGTTTAAGCGGTCTGTCGAACCAAGTATACAAAAGTCCTCCGCCGTATTTTTCGACGTTAAGCGAAGTCGTCCCAGCCGCGGAAGAAATAAGAGCTTTGCCGTATTTTACTTTAAAACAAGGAGAATCCGTGTGCGAGGCTACTATTTTAAAACAAGAATTGTCGCTTCCGATTTTGAAGGCGATTAAAGCCGAGCCGTCGCGCTCGACGAAATATTTACCGTTTTTTTCGATATCGAAAGGCTCGGTTTCGCAAAGCTTTTTAAAGCCCGCGGCTTCGAGCATTTTTGCTGCGTTAAAAACGGCGTGATATTGAGTTTTAGACGAATTTAAAAAATTTGCAAGATTATTCATTATTTTACTATCAAGTTGACGAGTCTGCCGGGGATAACGATAATTTTAGCAACGTCTTTCCCCTCTAAAAGTTCTTTTATTTTTGCATCGCCGAGTACGGCTTTTTCTACTTGTTCGCGAGAATAATCTTTAGGCAAAGTGATTTTTGTTTTCATTTTGCTGTTGATTTGCACGCCGTATTCGATTTCGTCTAGAGTGAGATATTGTTCTTCGCAAGCGGGGTAGGCTGATAAAAATACGGATTTTTTATTACCCGCAAGGCTCCAAAGTTCCTCGCAAAAATGCGGAGCCATCGGTGCCAAAAGCATAATTAGTTTCGTCTCGACTTCTTTTAAAAGCTTAACGTTCTTTCTATCGTCGGGCAAAGCGTCGTATTTATACATGGCGTTAACCAGTTCCATAATACGAGCAACGGCTGTATTGAACGAGAAGTTATCCATATCTCTGTCCACGCATTTTATCGCGTAGTTCAAAGCGTATAAAAGTTCTTTTTCATCCTTACCGATATCGGGTTGTTTGCGCGCGACTTTTAAGCCGTTGATTTTAAGGCACAATC
>CAYVKZ010000008.1:0-27152 GCA_964452295.1 uncultured Acidiphilium sp. | reverse complement strand
CCGATATCGGGTTGTTTGCGCGCGACTTTTAAGCCGTTGATTTTAAGGCACAATCTTTCGACGCGGTCGGTAAATTTGGCAACGGACTTAATTCCGTCGTCGTTCCACGGACCGCCTTCGACGTAGCTGAAGCCGAAAAGCAAATACAGCCTGAATATATCCGAGCCGTATGTATTTACGTAATCGTCGGGGGATATGACGTTGCCGTGCGATTTGCTCATTCTGTTGCCGTCGGGACCTAAAATAACGCCTTGGTGAGTAAGCGATTTAAATGGCTCGTCGAAATCCAAATAGCCCATGTCTCGCAGAGCTTTGGTGATAAAGCGCGCGTATAATAAGTGCATGCAAGCGTGTTCCGCGCCGCCCACGTACTTGTCGACGGGGAGCATTTTATTGATGACGTCGGGGTTAAAGGGCTTTTCGGAATTGTTAGAGTCGGGGTATCTTAAGAAATACCAACTCGAGCAAACGAAAGTATCCAAGGTGTCCGGATCGCGCGTAGCTTTGCCGCCGCAGTGCGGGCACTTCGTATGCATAAATCCTTCGTGTTTGGCAAGGGGAGATTTACCGTCCGGTTTAAACTCCACGTCGTAGGGTAAAAGCACGGGCAAATCTTTTTCGGGAACGGGAACGATGCCGCATTTTTCGCAGTAAACGACAGGGATAGGCGCGCCCCAATATCTTTGGCGCGAAACGAGCCAGTCGCGCAGGCGATAGTTAACCTTAGAGCAACCTTTATTCGTTTCGGAAAGGCGTTTTAATACTTCTTTTCTGCCTTCTTCGCTGGTAAGACCGTCGAACGAAAGACTGTTAATCATAATGCCGTCGTCGACGTAGGGTAATTCGTCGTCGCCTTTTGCCGAATGTATTACTCTGTTTACGGGCAGACCGTATTTTTGAGCGAATTTAAAGTCGCGTTCGTCGTGAGCGGGAACGCCCATAACCGCGCCGGTGCCGTAAGATTTAAGCACGTAATCCGCTATATAAATAGGTACTTTTTTGCCGTTTATGGGGTTAATCGCGTAAGCGCCGATAAATACGCCTGTTTTTTCGCGCGCGGAAGAAAGACGTTCGATTTCGTCGATTTTTCCCGTATTTTCAATATAGTCTTCGACTGCTTGTTTTTGTTCGGGAGTGCAAAGTTCTTTAACCAAATCGTGCTCGGGGGCGAGTACTACGTAAGAAACGCCGAAAATCGTGTCGGCGCGGGTGGTAAACACTCTGAAGCTTTTGCCGTTTTCGGTTTCGAATTCTATTTCGCCGCCGACCGATTTGCCTATCCAGTTGCGTTGCATGGCTTTGGTCTTTTCTGGCCAATCGAGCCCGTTCAAGTCGCGCAAAAGTTCTTCGGCATAGTCCGTGATTTTAAAGAACCACTGAGTTAAATCTTTGCGAACGACCTGACTGTCGCAACGTTCGCACTTGCCGTCGATAACTTGTTCGTTGGCTAAAACGGTAGCGCAAGAAGGGCACCAGTTAACGGGCGCCTCTTTTCTGTAAGCCAAGCCTTTTTCGTAAAGTTTTAAAAACAGCCACTGAGTCCATTTATAATAATCGGGCATGCAAGTTTTAATTTCAGCCGACCAATCGAACATAGCGCCCATATCTTTAAGCTGGCGCTCCATGGTTTCGATGTTTTTAACTGTGGAATCTTGCGGATGAACCCCCGTTTTTATCGCGTAGTTTTCGGCGGGCAAGCCGAACGCGTCGAAGCCCATGGGTTGGAACACTTCGAACCCCTTCATTTTTTTATATCTGGCGTAGCTGTCCGTGGGACCGTAGTTATACCAATGTCCTACATGGAGCTTTGCTCCTGACGGATACGAAAACATTTCCAAACAGTAAAACTTTCTGTCGGAATTCTTTTTGTTAAAGGTATTCAGTTTTGTAGCTTCCCATTTAGCTTGCCATTTTTTTTCGATTTCCTTCATGTTCATAAGGAACGGACCTCCGATGCGCCGCTCGAACTATCGAGCTGCCCGCGCGTGCTTAAAATAATGTTAACCTAATCATTATAGCATGATTTTTTCGTTAACTCAAACGTTTTTCGGGGGAGTTACAAAAAAAGCGTTTTATTTTAATTGCTTTTAATTTCGCTATGCGGCTTAAAAATTGTTGAATTAAGCGCGTGTTTGTGGTATTATATATTCGTTGTCGCACGGGCGGAAGAGCCTCGGCTATGCAAAAGAACATTGAGAGAATAACGTTATGGATGAATTGCGCTGCTCGGACGAAAAGCAGATAAAAATCGAAAAACGGCTTCAACTGGTCAAAGAATACGCCGTAGTGGTGTTTTCCACGCTTTTATATACGCTCACAACGTACATGTTCGTGGTGGATAACGGCTTTGCCTCGAGCGGATTTAGCGGAGTTTTGGTTATGATCGAAAAGCTGTTCGACTTAAGCTCGGGCGCTTTCACGCTGTTTTTTATGAACTTGCCGCTGCTTATATGGGGCTGGTTTACTTTGTCTAAAGATTTTGCGATAAAAACCACACTCAGCGTGTTTTTAATGTGCTTAGGTTTTTATCTTTTGGGCGTTTTCGGCGACGAAGTTTCGTTCTTGCATTTTTCAACCGAAACGATTATCGACGTAACCGTAGGCGATTCTGTCGCAAAAGTCGCTTATTCCGATTTTGGCAAAAAGTTTTTTTGCAGCATTTTAAGCGGCGTTTTTGCGGGAGTTTGTATTGCTCTCTGCTTTAAAAACAACGCGAGTTTGGGCGGAGTGGACATTATCGTTTCGATAATTCAAAAAAAGCGCCCGCATGCCAACGTGTCGTTGCTTTTAATCGCCGCGAACGCCTTAATTACGGTGGCGGGATATTTTGTTTTCGGCGGAATAGAATCCGTATGTTTCGCGCTCATTTACATATTCATATTCAGCAAGGTTTGCGAGTTTATATTAAAAGGCTTTAAAAAGGCTCTTAAATTCGAGGTTATAACCGACTCGCCCGACGCGCTTGCGAAAGAGATAATAGAAAAACTCGGTCACAGCGTAACCGTAACGCACGGTCGCGGAATGTACGCAAATACGGATAAATACGTGCTCATTTGCGTTATCCGAACGAATCAGATAGGAGAGTTCGAAAAACTTTTAAAACGTTTTCCGGGGGCATTTGCGTACTGCTCTTCGGTAAGCGAAATATTCGGCACGTTTTTTAAAACGGACAGGCGTTTTTTCGGTGCGCCGAAAAGGGAGAAAGCGGCTAAAGACGAGAAAAATTCCGCTAAAAACGATTCCGAAAACAAAGGGGAGCAAAAGAAATGAACGCAAAAAGTAAAAAATCGATTATAATATTTTGCAGCATAACCGCGGCGTTTTTTGCGGCTATAGCGATATGTACCTTTTTCGATTTGCAAATAAGCGAAAAAATTACGATAATCGGCGCGGGTAAATTTTATCCCGAAAGCGTGCTCGGCAGATTTTTCGAAAGTTTCGGCGTGGTGCCCGTTTACGCGTTTACGGCGTTTGCCTTAAGCGTGGTTTTTCATAACGTTAATCGTCGCTCGTCGGAGAATAAAAACGGCAAAATTTTAAGGGGAATACTGCTCGGATTAAGCGCGTTTTTAGTGGCTTTAATGGGCTACGCGATGTTTAAAAAGGTTATAAAATACGTGGCAATACATTTTGATTTCGAATATACTTTGGGCGGAGCGTTGGACAACGTCGCTTACGTGTTGCTCGGTCTTATGTCGGGCGCGGCGCTTTTGTATTTTACCAAAGACCTTTCCAACGCCTATTTGAACAAAACGCTTTGTTGGTCGCTCGTCGTCATTTTTACGGCGGCTTTTTCTCAGCTTATAGTGCAGTCGATTAAAGTTTTTTCGGGCAGAGCAAGATACGCGACCATGAACGTTTTAGAGGATTTTTCGCTGTATTCGCCTTGGTATAAATTTAAGGCGGGACGCATCGTTTCCGACGAAATGTTAACTTTGGGGGTGGGCTCCGACGGCTTTAAATCTTTCCCCTCGGGTCATAGCGCGGCTACGGCAATTTCGCTTTTGTTTTGCGTTTGTCCGTTGGTTTTAAAAACTCGCAAAAAGCCGATAAAAATTCTTTTAACGGCGTTGCCCGTTATCTTTACGGCGGGTACGATGATAAGCAGAGTTATAGAGGGCGCGCATTTTGCAACCGACGTTTTATTCGGATGCTACAGCGTGCTTTTAGGCGCGTACGTCGCTTTTTTGTTTATTCCCTCCGCGCTTGAAAAACTTAAACCTTTGGGCGAAAAAATAGGCGTTATATGCGAAAACGTCGAAGAGGGCGAATAAAAGAGCGAGTATAAGTAAAAACAAAAAAACGCTAAAAAAACAAAACTCAAAAAACAAAAAGTAAAAAAATAAAGGCAATCGCGATTTTGGGTAAAAAAACGCTTGCTTTTGTTTTTTTTCGGGTATAAAATATTAGTTGCAAATAAAAAGTAAAAAGTTGCAAAAAACGCGCGAAACGGCGCGTTCGGAGGTGGTTTTATGCAATATATGTTTCAAGTTCTTTTATCCAAGAACGAAAACGCTTACGCACTTTTTTCCGCACTTAGAAAAAACGGAATAAAGGGCGTGGTTTTACCCGCGCAAAGCTTAAAATCCGCTTTGCTCGATAATAAAGACGAAGCGATTCCCGCGTTCACGGGGCTTCGCCACGTAGTCGAATACTCTCATGACATGAATTATCTCGTGTTTTGTATAATCGACGAAAGCAAATTAGAAGAAGTTAAGCAAATAGTACGCGACGTTACAGACGAAATCAAGCATAAAGTAGGTATAATGTTCGCTCAGCCTTTGGCTTTTGTAGAGGGACTCGAATAATATGAACGTGCTTTTGTGCCTCGCCATAGCTATGGCGATAGGTTTGGCTCTTACAAGACTTGCAAAAATCGTCGGGCTTCCTAACGTTACGGCGTATTTAATAGCCGGGCTCGCGATGCGTTATCTTATGAAGCTTATCGGAAGCAACGATTTTACGGGGCTGGATATAGTTTCCAACGCGGCTTTGGGGTTTATAGCCTTTTCGATAGGTTCTTCGTTTAAAATAAAACATATTAAAGAAATAGGCAAAAGCGTAGTCGTAATCACATGTTTTCAAGCTTTCGCAACCGTTATCATAGTCGATTGCGTGCTTGTAGCGCTACACTTTTTCGGTTTCGTTAGCTTGCCCACCGCGCTTTGCTTGGGTGCCATAGCTACGGCGACCGCGCCTGCGGCGACGCTTATGGTAGTTCGCCAATATCGCGCGCGCGGCATAGTTACGGATACTTTATTGCCCGTAGTCGCCTTCGACGACGCGATAGGGTTAGTGGTTTTTGCCGTTTCGCTTGCCGTAGCCAAAGTTTTGGCGGTAGAGGGCGGTTCGTTAAACGTAGTCGACGTTTTGGTTATTCCTCTTTTGGAAATAATCGTTTCGCTGACCGTCGGTTCGATAATCGGCGTGGCTTTAGCGTATTTGGCGAAAGTGTTCAAATCGCGCGCGAACAGAATTTCGCTGTGCATAGCGGCGGTTTTCGGTGGCGTGGGGCTTTGCTCGATTTTCGGCGAGGGCTTTCAGCTTTCCGACCTTTTAACGTGCATGGCTATCGGCGTGTTCTACGTTAATATGAATAAAGAAAGCGGCTCCGTTATGGATATTATGGACAGATGGACGGCTCCGCTGTTTATGTTGTTTTTCATAATTTCGGGTTCCGAGCTGGATTTAACGGTAATTCCCGCAGTCGGAGTGATGGGCATAGCCTATTTGATTTCGCGCAGCGCGGGTAAATATTTCGGCGCGAGACTCGGAGCAAAAGTAGTCGGCGCGGATAAAAACGTACAAAAATACTTAGGTTTAACGCTTTTGCCGCAGGCGGGCGTAGCGATAGGTATGGCTCAAAAAGTTAAAAACACGGTTGAACTTGCTTCCGTTGCGGACGCCATAGTAACGGTAACGCTTTGCGCGACTCTCGTTTACGAGTTAGTAGGTCCGCTGATTACCAAGTGGGCGCTCGAAAAAGCGGGCGAGATTAAAATCGAAAAGCATAAAAAGTCGGGCGAGCCACAAGCTCCCGCGGCTAACGCTTAATCGCAAAAATCGGGCGGCTTGGCAAACTTTATTTAAAAATTTTGCGAAAAACGAAAAAAAGCGCAAAATCGCTTTAAAAAAGTTGACAACGCGCTTTTATTGTGTTATTATAATCAAGCTGACAAGCAGAAGTGACCCTTCTCGCCGTTTGGTTTTAATCGAAGCGGCACATATTTTTAAGCGCAATGCGGTTTGTCTTTTAAGCCGCAAATGGCGCGCGGTATGTAAAAAACGGGTTGCAGTTTGCTTGTAGCCCGCTATTTTTATTATATAAGGGAAGGTAACTAACTATTAAAAATCAGCATCAAATCAACGGCGAAATCAGGGATAACGAAGTAAGGCTTATCGGAGCCGACGGCGAAATGCTCGGCGTTATGAGCTCGCGCGCGGCTTTGGCTCTTGCGGAACAAGCGGATCTCGATTTGGTAAAAATATCGCCGAACGCCGTGCCGCCCGTTTGCAAAATAATGGATTACGGCAAGTTCAAGTTCGAAACGCTTAAGCGCCTTAAGGAAGCTAAAAAGAACCAAAAAACGGTTGAAATGAAGGAAATGTGGCTTTCCATGAGCATCGACGTAGGCGATTTGAACGTAAAAGCGAAGCAAACGCTAAAATTTTTGGCAGACGGAAACAAAGTTAAGGTTTCCATCCGCATGCGCGGTCGTCAAAACGCCCATTCCGATTTAGGTGTCGACGTTATGAACCGTTTTGCCGCGATACTCGGCGACAAAGCCGTGGTCGAAAAGAAGCCTTTAACGGAAAATCGCAACATCACGATGATAGTTGCGCCGTCTAAAAACTAATTATTAAATTCAGAAAAAATTTCGGAGGATAAAAATATGCCTAAAATGAAAACGCACAGCGGTGCAAAAAAGCGTTTTTCGCTTACCGCAACGGGAAAGGTAAAAAGAGGTCATCAAAACAAGAGCCACATCCTTTCTAAGAAAGACACAAAGAGAAAGAGAAGATTAAGAACCACCACCTACGTTTCGCACGCTCAGGAAAAGATGGTTAGAAATCTCGTTCCTTACAAGGCGTAATTAAAGGGAGGTTATAGATATGCGTATTAAAAGAGCAGTAAACGGCGTTAAAAAACGTAGAAAAATAATGAAGTTGTCGAAAGGATACTTCGGCGCTAAAAGCAAACTTTACAGAATAGCTCGCCAAGCCGTTATGAAATCTTTGGCTTATGCTTACGTAGGCAGAAAAGCTAAAAAGAGAGATTTCAGAAAACTTTGGATTGCAAGAATTAACGCGGCATGCCGCTTAAACGGGCTTTCTTACAGCAAGTTTATGCACGGTTTAAAGTTAGCGGAAATCAATCTTAACCGCAAAGTGCTTGCTGATATAGCCGTTAACGACGCAAAGGGCTTCACCGCTTTATGCGACGCGGCTAAAGCAAAGCTCGCGTAAAAAATCGCTCTTCATCGGGCTGCACCTTGTCCGTAACGGATAAAATCGGGGCAGCCCGTTTTGGTGTATTATGCTTATATCGTCACGGCAGAACGACATAGTAAAACGCGCCGCTTCGTTAAAACAAAAAAAGAATCGCTATTTATACGGCGAATATTTGGTCGAAGGCGAAAAACTGGTAGCCGAAGCGTTTTCGACCGAGCAAACGGTAGTTTCGGTATATGCAACGCAAAACAAAGCCGAATTTGCTCGCGATTTAATAGAAAACTTTTTAAAAAGCGAAAGCAAAAAAAAAGCGAGCAAAACTTCACCCGAGCTGTTTATACTTAGCGAAAGCGCGTTCGAATACATATCCGACGAGGTTACTCCGCAAGGCGTAGCCGCCGCGGTAAAAATCAACGAAAACCCGCCTATAGGTCGATTATCGCCTAGTTTGCTGCTGGATAGATTGCAAGATCCGGGCAACGTCGGCGCGATATTGCGGCTTGCGGCGGCTTGCGGAATCAGCGACGTGTTTTTAATTTCTTGCGCCGATCCGTATTCGCCTAAAGCGGTAAGGTCGTCTATGAGCGGACTGTTTCGTTTGAACGTTCACTTAATTACCGAAGAAGAGGCGATAAAGCTTTTTAAGGATAACGAAGTTTCGTTAATTTGCGCGGATATGAACGGCGACAACGTATTTACTTCCGAAGTTCCGCAAAGTTTTTGCCTATGCGTAGGCAACGAGGGGAACGGTATATCCGAAAATATAAAGCAAGCGGCGGATAAAACCTTCCGTATTCCCATGCAAAACGGCGTAGAAAGCCTTAACGTGGGCATAGCGGCGGGCGTCGCGTTATACACGATGATGAATAATCGAAAAGGAGTTTAGTTACATGTCAGGACACAGTAAGTGGGCAAACATAAAAAACAAGAAGGCAAAAACCGACGCGGCAAAGGGTAAAATATTTACCAAAATCGGCAGAGAAATCGCCGTTGCGGCAAAAGCGGGCGCGGATCCCTCGACCAATTCTAAGCTTGCCGACGTAATAGCCAAGGCAAAAGCCGCGAATATGCCTAACGATAACATAAAGCGAAGCATTTTAAAAGCCACGGGCGAAATGGGTAACGTAAACTACGAAAATCTCATTTACGAAGGTTACGGCGTAGGCGGCAGCGCGGTTATAGTAAGCACTTTAACCGAAAATAAAAACAGAACGGTTGGCGAAGTTCGTCATATTTTCGATAAATACGGCGGAAGCATGGGCAACACGGGTTCGGTTTCGTTTATGTTCGAAAACAGGGGCGTTTTGGTTATAGAACGTACGGTCGATTTAGACGAGGACGCCGTTATGGAGCTTGCGTTAGACGCGGGTGCCGACGACATTATCACGCTCGACGACGTTTACGAAATACGCACG
Organism: uncultured Acidiphilium sp.; assembly: GCA_964452295.1. GTDB lineage: Bacteria > Bacillota > Clostridia > Christensenellales > Borkfalkiaceae > HGM11416. Next base: position 18,285 of record CAYVKZ010000008.1, on the reverse strand, counting down.
GCTCCCTCGGCATTTTCGGCGGTCAGAAAATATTTTGAAGAAAAAGGGTATGTCTTTATCGAAGCGGCAATCGAAATGGTTCCGAACGATAAAATCACCCTTAACCCCGATCAAATCGTAACGTTCCAAAAAATGCTCGACGCATTCGAGGATAACGACGACGTGCAAGATATCTACCACAACGTAGACTTGCCCGAGGAAGAAGACGACGAATAATAAACAAGCCCTTGTCTATTTTTTTGGCGAGGGCTGTTTTTTTAACGCGACGGCTATTTTTTAACGATCGAGAACAACTAAAGGAGAGTAAAACATGAAAATAGATCCGCACGTCCACTCGTCGGGCGCAAGTTATTGCAGCGTAATTACTTGCAAGGGCATAGTGGACAATAAAAAAGCCGCGGGTTACGGCGCCGCGGTTTTAACGAATCATTGTCAATCGCATTATTTTTATCCCAAAGACCAAGCCGAATGGTGCGAACGTTTCATAAAGGAATGGGAAGAGGGCAAAAAATACGCAGACAAAAATAAATTTAAGCTGTTTTTCGGCATAGAGGTCACCATACAAGACCCGCTTTTCAGCGATTGGCTGTTATACGGAGCCACTCCCGAATTTTTACGCCGCGCGCCGTGCTTATATATGCTCGATCAGCGTCAGCTTTTCGATTTATGCAACGATAACGGCATATTTTTAGTTCAAGCGCATCCTTATCGCGAATCTCCGTCGCCGTGCATCGCGCGTTACATGCACGGAATCGAGATAAATTGTACCCCGATAGACTATGCGAAAAAGCAAAAAGTAATCAATTTTGCAAACGAGTTCGGTCTGCCTATTACTTGCGGAACGGATTATCATTCGTCCGAGAATAAAGCAAAGGGCGGAATGGTCGTGCCCGACGATATAAACGATTCGCAATCGTTCGCGCGATATTTAATGACGACAAAAAGCACCACGCTTTTATTAGACGGCTCCCCCCGCACTTTTAAATTAAACAAATAGAAATCGTGAGTGCTAAAAAAACGCAAAGTAAAAACAGCCAGAATTAGGCTGTTTTTTGTATCTCTTATTTAAATATTAACAGTTTAGTTTTGTTTGTTGCGTTGTTTTGCCCATTCTTTCATTCTTAGTTCTTTAGAAAGAATTTTTTTGCGAAGTCTTATAGACTTAGGCGTAAGTTCTACCAGTTCGTCGTCGGCTATAAATTCCATGCATTGTTCCAAGCTTAGGGTAGTGGGAGTAACTAGTTTTAGCGCTTCGTCCGAGCCGCTTGCTCTATTGTTGGTCAAATGTTTAGTTTTGCACACGTTAACGACGATATCGTCCTCGCGCGAATTTTCGCCGACGATCATTCCCTCGTACACGTTGACGCCCGGACCTAAGAAAAGAGTGCAACGTTCTTGCGCGTTGAACAGACCGTATTGAGTGGTAACGCCGTTTTCGAAGCAAACGAGGCTTCCTCTCGAGCGTTCGGGAATATCTCCCTTATAAGGCTCGTAGCAATCGAAAACGCTATACATAACGCCGAAGCCTTTAGTATCGGTTAAAAGTTCGCTTCGATAGCCGATTAGGCAGCGCGAAGCGATTCTGAATTCGAGCTTGGTTTCGCCGTTCGTACCGGGTTCCATAGTGACGAGTTCGCCTTTTCTGCCGCCGATTTTATTCATGACCGCGCCTACGTATTCGTCGGGAACTTCAACTACGAGCTGTTCTACGGGTTCGTAAGTTTTTCCGTTAATTTCTTTATAAATAACTTTGGGGCGCGAAACTTGGAATTCGTATCCTTGGCGGCGCATTTCTTCGATTAAAATAGAAAGGTGGAGTTCGCCTCTGCCGTAAACCTTAAAAGTATCGGCGCTTTCGGTTTCTTCCACGCGCATGCTTACGTTTGTTTCGATTTCTTTAAAGAGCCTTGCGCGGAGGTGTCGCGACGTTACGAATTTACCTTCTTTACCGGCGAACGGGCTGTTGTTGACCATAAAAAGCATCGAAAGCGTAGGTTCGTCTATAGCGACGAAAGGCAGCGGCTCTATGCAATCGGTAGAGCAAAGCGTTTCGCCTATGTTTATTTTATCTATTCCGTTTACGGCGATTATGTCGCCCATTTCGCCTAAATTTACCTCTGCGCGCTTTAATCCTTCGAACTGATAAAGTCTGGTAACCTTGGCGGGGGAAGTCGTTCCGTCGGTATGGCAAACGACAACGGACTGACCGTCCGTGATTTTTCCGCGAACGATTTTGCCTATGCCTATTCTGCCTACGTATTCGTCATAGTCGACGTTGCATATAATGGTTTGCAAGGGCGCGTCGATTTCGCCTTCGGGTGCGGGAACTTCCGAAATGATAGTGTCTAAAAGCGGAGCCATATTGACTTCTTCGTCGGAAAGTTCTTTTTTAGCCCAACCGAATTTTGCGCTTGCGTAAACGGTTTTAAAGTTTAATTGGTCGTCGCTTGCGCCTAGGTCGATAAACAGTTCGATAATGCCGTCTATCGTCTTTTCGATATCGCCGCCTTTATCGATTTTATTAACGACGACTACGGGTTTTTTATTGAGATTTAAAGCTTTTTTCAAAACGTAGCGCGTTTGGGGCATAACGCCTTCTACCGCGTCGACCAAAAGAACTACGCCGTCGACCATCGAAAGTATGCGCTCGACTTCGCCGCCGAAATCTGCGTGCCCCGGCGTGTCTACTATGTTGATTTTCGTACCGTTGTAGTGTACTGCCGTGTTTTTAGCCAAAATGGTTATGCCGCGTTCGCGTTCTAAGTCGTTACTGTCCATAACGCGGTCTTGCACGGCTTCGTTTTGTCTGAACACTCCGTTTTGTTTTAAAAGCGCGTCGACCAAAGTGGTTTTACCATGGTCTACGTGCGCTATAATGGCTACGTTTCTAACGTCGTTTCTCTGCATTTTTTTATTCTCCTTGGCGCGGTTTGTTTTTCGCGCGCGGCTAGCGCGCGCCTCGGTCGTTATCTCCCGATTTTACTCTTTCCGATTTTAATATGTTTTTAACTTAAAAAGTATATACCATCGAGGCTTTCTTGTCAAATATTTTTGTATTCTCACCCGAAAAAACGGCTCAAAAAACGCAAAAGAAAAAACTAGTGTGGCAAAAATATAGCGAAAATGCAAAAAAATAAAAAAACGTAGCCGAAAAAACAGAGAATAAACAGGTAAATAATTATTGACAAACGGAATATAATGGCATATAATTAAGGCGTTAAAAAGGAGCTAGAGTACAAATGGATTATGTGCAGAGCGTATTGAATCGCATTATCGAAAAAAACCCGAACGAGCCGGAGTTTCATCAGGCGGCGACGGAGATATTAACGTCCTTAAAACCCATAGTTTCGGCGCATCCGGAATATGAAAAAACCGCGCTTTTAGAAAGGTTTACCGAGCCCGAGCGCACTATAATTTTCCGCGTTCCTTGGGTTGACGACGGCGGAGTCGTTCGCGTAAACAAAGGCTACCGCGTGCAGTTTAACAGCGCCGTCGGTCCGTACAAGGGCGGCTTGCGCTTTCATCCGACCGTAAATCTTTCGGTTATCAAGTTTTTGGGACTGGAGCAAATTCTCAAAAACTCGCTTACGGGGCTACCCATCGGCGGAGGTAAAGGCGGTTCGGATTTTGATCCGAAGGGTAAGTCCGACGGCGAAATTATGCGTTTTTGTCAGAGTTTTATGACCGAACTTTATCGTCATATCGGAGCGGATACCGACGTTCCCGCGGGGGATATAGGCGTAGGCGCGCGCGAGATAGGATATTTGTTCGGGCAATACAAAAGGCTTTGCGCCGAACACGTCGGCGTGCTTACCGGGCGCGGGCTTTCTTACGGCGGCTCGCTCGTTCGCAAAGAGGCTACGGGCTACGGCTTGATTTACATCACCGAGCGCGCTTTAAAGGATAAAAACGATTCGTTAAAAGGCAAAACGGCAATCGTTTCGGGTAGCGGCAACGTGGCTATTTACGCTTGCCAAAAAGCTATCGAATTAGGCGCGAAAGTCGTTGCGATGTCCGATTCTAACGGTTATATTTACGATAAAAACGGAATAAATCTTTCTGTCGTCAAGGATATAAAAGAAGTTCGTCGCGGCAGAATTAAAGAGTATGCCGAGCTTGTTTCGGGTAGCGAATATCACGAAAATTGTCACGGAATTTGGTCCGTTTTATGCGACGTGGCGTTCCCTTGCGCAACGCAGAACGAAATAGACGAGGCTGCTGCTAAGGCTCTTATTAAAAACGGAGTAAAATGCGTGGCGGAGGGAGCTAACATGCCTTCTACTCTTTCGGCGATAGATGCGTTTAAGCGCGCGGGGATTTTGTTTTTACCCGCAAAAGCGGCAAACGCGGGCGGAGTTGCCACTTCCGCGCTCGAAATGGCTCAGTCGTCGGGCAGATTGTATTGGAGCGCGCAAAAAGTAGACGAAACGCTTAAAAACATTATGGAAAACATTTACGAGCGCATAGACGAAGCGGCTAAGCGTTACGGAATGTCGGGCGATTACGTTGCGGGCGCAAATATCGCGGGATTTGAAAAAGTCGCCGAGGCAATGCTTGCGCAAGGCATTGTATAATAGACGCTTAAACAGAAGCGATTGCGGCGCGAAAAACGTTTAACGGCGATAAGTAGCGGCACAAAAATTTATTGAGAAAAAAATGGCAAAAATATATACTTCAATCGAGCAATTGATAGGTAACACGCCTCTTTTAGAATTAAAAAACATACAAAAAAAATTCGGACTAAAAGCGCAAATATTTGCAAAGCTCGAATACTTCAACCCCGCGGGTTCGGTTAAGGACAGGGTCGCTTTGTCGATGATAAACGAAGCCGAAAAAAGCGGCAAATTAACGCAAAAAAGCGTTATTATCGAGCCAACGTCGGGCAATACCGGAATAGGGCTTTCGCAGATAGCGGCGGCGCGCGGATATAAAATCATAATCGTTATGCCGGAGAACATGTCCGACGAAAGAAAAAAGCTTATGAAGGCTTACGGCGCCGAACTCGTGTTAACCGAAGCTTCGTTAGGCATGCGCGGGGCGATACTTAAAGCCGAACGACTTGCCGAAGAAATTCCGAATTCGTTTATAGCGGGGCAGTTTGTGAATAAAGCTAATCCTCTGGCGCATTTTAACGGCACCGGACCCGAGATTTTTTCGGATATGCAAGGCGACCTCGATTATTTCGTTGCGGGCGTCGGAACGGGCGGCACGATAACCGGGATAGGCGAATATTTAAAAAGTAAAAATCCCGATATTAAAGTGGTGGCGGTAGAGCCGCAGAGTTCGGCTGTTTTGTCGGGAGAAAAGGCGGGCGCGCACAAAATTCAAGGCATAGGAGCGGGTTTCGTTCCCGAAATTTTAAACACCGAAATTTACGACGAAGTGATTGTCGTTTCCGACGACGACGCTTTAAAAACGGGCAGAACGGTTGGAAAAACCGAAGGTTTTTTGGCGGGGATTTCTAGCGGAGCGGCGCTTTTTGCGGCAATAAAAATAGCCTCGCGCGAGCAAAATGCGGGTAAAAAAATAGTGGTGTTATTCCCCGATTCGGGCGATAGATATCTTTCGACGGAACTGTTCGAAGAATAAACCGACCATTCAAAACATTCTAAGTGATAAGCAATAAAAAACAGAGGTGGAATATGAAATATTGTATCGGCGTGGATATCGGCGGCACTAGCGTTAAGGCGGGTGCCGTAGACAAACAAGGCAAAATTCTTTGCGAAAAAAAGTGCAAAACTCAAAGCGGGGCGGATATCGTCATCGCAGACATGATTACGCTTATTAAAGACATTATCGCCGCGACGGGCGAAACTCCGATAGCCATAGGTTTAGGTTGTCCTGGGCTTATAAACAGCAAAAACGGAGAGGTCGTTTACAGCAATAATTTGCATTGGCAAAACGTTCCTTTAAAGGCTAAAATTCAAGAAGCATTCGGCTTGCCGGTGTTTATAACTAACGATGCCAATGCCGCGGCTTTGGGCGAATGTTTTTGCGGCGCGGGTAAAAAATATCAGTCGATGATTATGATAACTTTGGGCACGGGCGTAGGCTCGGGCATTGTCGTGAACGGAAAACTGTTCGAAGGCAACCTCGGTGCGGGTGTAGAGCTCGGGCACGAGGTTATAAGAGTCGGCGGCGAAAAATGCACTTGCGGAAGAAGAGGGTGCTTCGAAGCATACGGCTCGGCAACGGCGCTTATTCGCTTTGCAAGGCGGGCTATGCAAAAGGATAAATCTTCGCTTTTGTGGAAGTACAGCGAGGGCGACGAAGAAAAAGTAGACGGCGTTATAATCTTCAAGGCAATGCGCGAAGGCGATAAAACAGCCGCAAAAGTCGTTAAAAAATACATTTATTATTTATCCGAAGGGCTTGCGAACATAACGAACGCCTTCCATCCCGAGGCTTTGGTTTTGGGCGGCGGAATTTGCGCCGCGGGCGACGTGTTTTTAAAACCGCTTAAAAAGCGCGTGGATAAATACACTTACGGCGGAACGGATTTTGCGCCCGTCGATTTGATAATAGCGGAGCTGGGCAACGACGCGGGCATCTGCGGCGCGGCAAAACTCGCCATCGACGGAACTTCTAACGCGTAATTTCGAAAGAACGTGACGTAATCGGGTATCATGAGCAAGCGTAGCGCGTCGAACCGCGAAGCGGCGCGGCGTTGCCTCGGTATCTCTGCAATCGATAAAAAAGTATTAACAAAAAAAAAGCCTTTCCCGATAATCGTCGAGAAGGGCTTTTCGTTTAAAACAATCAATCGTTTAAGTTCCAATCTACGGGCGAAACGCCGTTTTTAATTAAGAATTCGTTCGTTTTAGAAAAGTGTTTGCAACCGAAAAATCCGTTAAACGCCGAAAGAGGCGAGGGGTGCGCACATTCTAAAATCAAATGCTTATTTGCGTCGATTAAGGTTTTTTTAGCGCGGGCGTTTGCGCCCCAAAGCAAAAACACCATAGGCTCGTTTCTGGCGGAAAGCAACTTTATAACTTCGTCGGTAAAGCGTTGCCAACCGCAATTAGAGTGCGAATTTGCAGCTCCGTCGCGCACGGTTAAAGTAGTGTTTAAAAGCATAACGCCTTGTTTTGCCCATTTAGTTAAGCATCCCGATTTTGCGGGCGTAATATTCAAGTCGGAATAAAGTTCTTTATAAATATTAACCAAAGAGGGCGGCAAAGCGACGCCTTCTTTTACCGAAAAGCAAAGTCCGTGCGCCTGACCTGCTCCGTGATAAGGGTCTTGCCCCAAAATAACGGCTTTTACGTTGGAATAAGGAGTATATCTAAATGCGTTAAAAATGTCGTTCATTTCGGGATAAATCACGTAATGCGAATACTCTTGCTTTAAAAATTCGCGTATGTTTTGATAAAGTTCGCTTTTAAAAAGGTCTTTTAAAATTAAATCCCAGTCGTTGCCGATATGTACCATGTTTTCGTCCTCTCTAGTGATTAAACAATCAAAAATCCCAGTCGGGAATAAAACTTTCGCTTGCGGAGCTTTCTTCTTGAATCAAACAATTTTCAATTTTCAGTTCGAAAAGTTTTTCGCAAACGGATTGATATTCGCGCTTGGTTATTCTTCGTTTTAGTTCGGGTAGTCTGTCAGTTTCGCCGAAGGGCGTATATTGCGCCATAAGCGAAAAATACGCGCCGTTTCGTTGATTTTCGGCAAACCATTCGAGTATTTGCTTGCTGTCCGCCGAGCAAAGCGGTAAAATAAGATGCCTTACGCAAACTCCGCTTTGCATAAGACCGTCGTAAAATTCGGTTTTTCGCTCGCTCATCATGCGCTTTATCGCTAGGCTTGTCACCTCGAAATAATTTGCCGTATTGCAATATCTTTGCGAGATTTTAGGCGAAAAAAACTTAAGGTCGGGTAAAAACACGTCTGCAAATTTTAAAGCGATATCGAGCGATTTTTCGCTTTCGTAGCCGTGAGTGTTATAAACTACGGGGATATTCGGTTTTCTTATTTTAATCGCTTCGTAAATTTGCGGCGCGAAGTGCGTGGGGTTGACCAGATTTATATTGTGCGCTCCTGCGTTTTCGAGCTCGATAAAGATATCCGAAAGCTCGGCGGGCGTTATTTCTTTGCCTCGTTGCGAGCGCGAAAGCTCGTAATTTTGGCAAAACGCACATTTTAATCCGCAGCCCGAAAAGAACACGGTGCCGCTTCCGTTCGTGCCGCTTATAAAGGGTTCTTCGAAGGGGTGTTTGTAATATTTAGCGATGCGCATAACGTTTTTTTCGCCGCATTTGCCCAATTTTTCATTTCTGTCCGCTTTGCACATGTTGGGACAAAGCATGCACGGCGAGGTTAGATTTTCTTGTTCGCTTCGGGTTGTTTTTTCCGACGGCGCGGTCGGAAAGTCGTTTTTCATAAGCTTTTTCTCCTAAATATATTTTATCACTTTTAATTGTGATTGACAACCGTTTTTAAAAGCGATATAATATAAATGCGCTTTTATTAAAATAAAAGTAAATTTTACGACAAATCGACCACAAGTAAATATTAAGGACGTTATATATGAAGAAATTTTTCACAAGCGAAAGCGTAACCGAAGGGCATCCCGATAAAATCTGCGACCAAATTTCCGACGCGGTTTTAGACGAACTTTTAAAACAAGACAAAAATTCGCGCGTTGCGTGCGAGTGCGTTGCAACGACCGGGCTCGTTTTCGTTACGGGCGAAATAACCACCGAGGGCTATGTCGATATTCAGCGCGTAGTTCGCGAAACCGTTCGCGAAATCGGCTACGACAGGGCAAAATACGGTTTTGACTGCGATACTTGCGCCGTTATCACCTCTATCAACGAGCAAAGTCCGGATATCGCGTTAGGCGTTGACAACTCGTTAGAGCATAAAAACGGCGGCGAGGAAGCCGATATCTTAGGCGCGGGTGACCAAGGACTTATGTTCGGCTACGCAACCGACGAAACTCCCGAATTTATGCCCATGCCCATAATGCTTGCGCATAAGCTTGCAAGAAAGCTCACGGCGGTCAGAAAGGACGGAACTCTCAATTATCTCCGTCCGGACGGCAAAACTCAAGTAACCGTCGAATACGACGGCAGAAAGCCCGTTCGCGTAGACGCGGTAGTTGTTTCAGCTCAGCATGCCGAAAGCGTTTCTATCGATAAGCTTCGCGCCGATATAGAAAAAGAGGTAATTCGCGCCACTATTCCCGCCGAATTTATGGACGAAAACACTAAAATTTTCATAAACCCCACCGGAAGATTCGAAATAGGCGGACCGCATGGCGACAGCGGGCTTACCGGCAGAAAAATCATAGTCGACACTTATGGCGGAAGTTGCGCTCACGGCGGCGGCGCTTTTTCGGGCAAGGATCCTACTAAGGTAGACCGCAGTGCGTCTTATATGCTGCGTTATATAGCTAAAAACGTGGTGGCTGCGGGGCTTGCCAAAGAATGTCATATCGAAGTTTCTTACGCGATAGGCGTCGCTCGTCCGATATCCGTTTTCGTCAACACCGCGGGCACGGGCGTGCTTTCGGACGGCGAACTTGCGGATATTATCTTAAAAGAATTCGATTTGCGCCCCTATTCGATAATTAAAACGCTCGATTTGCGCAGACCGATTTATAAAAAAACCGCTGCGTACGGTCATTTCGGCAACCCCGATTTTCCGTGGGAAAAGCTTGACCGCGTCGAGGATTTAAAAAAATATTTAAAGTAAAAAAAATAAAAATCGCAAAGGTGAAGAATGAAAAAATTAGCGCCTGTTTTAAAGGATTATTTGTGGGGCGGAAAGCAGCTTGAAAGCTTATTCGGCAGAAAAAGCGAGGGCGTAGTCGCCGAAAGTTGGGAAGTTTCGGTGCATAAAGACGGCGTTTCGCCCATCGACGGCGAAAGTGAAAATTTCGTCGAATATTTAAGCAAAAACAAAACCGCGGTCGATTTAAACGGCGGCGATTTTCCCGTGCTTATAAAGTACATAGGTGCGGATAAAAATCTGTCTTTTCAAGTTCACCCCTCCGACGAATTCGCTAGAAAGTACGAAAACGATAACGGCAAAACCGAAATGTGGTACGTTATCGATGCGCAAAAAGGCGCGGGCATTTATTGCGGTTTTAAGCAAGACACCCCAAAAAGCGAGTTTAAAAAGCGGCTAGACGAAGGCGGGGTTGAAGAACTTCTTAATTTTATACCCGTAAAAAGCGGAGATTGCTTTTTGATAAAGGCGGGAACCGTGCATGCTATTTGCGCGGGGTGCGTCATTTGCGAAGTTCAGCAAAACAGCAACGTCACCTATCGCGTTTACGATTATATGCGTCGCGACAAAAACGGCTGTTTGCGCCCGCTCCATATCGAAAAAGCTATGCAAGTCATAAACTTTTCGGCGTATAAAGACCAAACTAACGGCGGCGAATATATCGCTCTCGACGGCAAAAACGGAAAAATTCGCTTGCTCACCGCTTGCGAATATTTTAAGTGCAGAGAACTCGTTTTAACGGGCGAATATTCCGAAAAAAACGAAAAATCTTTCGTTACGATAAACGTCGTTGCGGGTAGCGGCTCTATAAACGGCGAATCCTTTAGCGCGGGCGACAGCTTTTTTATTCCTTGCGGCGAAAAATTCGTTATTTGCGGCACCGCCAAAGCCGTTTTAACTACCGAGAATAATTAAACCGGAAATAAGCTTTTCTTTATAGTCGCGATGGGGTTGTTTGGATAGAAAAATCCTTTTTCAAGGTATTTTATCGAGAATATTGACTTTTATTTTTGTCTATTAGATACAATAATATTTAGGCTGAAAAAGAGAAATATTGCAAAAACGGAGAATATAGAATGAAACTTTATCACGGAAGTGACGTAATAGTAGATAATCCGAAAATTTTAGAGAAAAATCGTCCGCTTGATTTTGGCGGGGGATTTTATTTGACGTCGAGTAAAGATCAAGCGCAAAAATGGGCTCTTAGAGTTGCGCGAAGGAACGGTTCGGAAAACGGATTTATAAACTCTTATGAGTTCGATTTAGAAAAAGCATTAAAAGAACTTATCGTTTTGCGTTTTAACGATGCGACAAAAGATTGGCTTGAATTTGTTTGTTGCAATCGAAGAGGTCAGATATATGAGAAAAAATACGATATAGTAATAGGACCTGTTGCCGATGATAAAGTTTATAGTGTCGTCGTTCGTTTTGAAAACGGAGAATATGAACTTGACGAGGCGCTAAAGAGATTAAAAATAGAACAATTAAGCGATCAAGTTTTGTTTCATAACGAAAAAGCGCTTAAGTACTTACAATTCGTAACATGGGAGAAAACAAAATGAGCGAAAAAGAATTCGAGAGTTTGCTTTACACTATTACTGCAAATACGGTAAATTTGATTATGCAGCAAACAGGGTGGAATGAAGACATGGCAATGGAAAGATTTGTTCGTTCGAAAGTTTATTCCAAACTTGAAAAAGAAGATACAAAAGTTTGGCATTACAGCGCTACGATGCTTGCGCAGCTTTTTGATGATGAACGAGCGGGAAATCTTGTTTTACCGGAGGGCATATAATGAGCAAAACGTTAGATTTTAAAGTATTTTGTTTTGAAGCTTATAAGGCTCATTATAAATTAAGGGGGTGTGATGCAATGGATTTGTTTAAAAAATATAATGTATTTACTTATCTTACCTCTTGTTACGACGTTTTACACACGACGGGGCGCGAATATATAATCGAAGATATAGATATTTACATCAAAACGCGCAAAAAGGCTGTGTAATTTTTGTTCGCTTAAAATTAGAAAACATATCGGCAGGGCGAATATGGAATGGGAAAAATATTTTGACGACGCTATTTTAAAGCGCGGCGAAAGCTACTATAAAAAAGGAAAAGTAGTTGATTTTCAGATAGACGGAATGAATCGTACGGCAAACGTTATCGGAAGCGACGAGTATTCGGTTTTAATAGAATTCGATAAATTCGGCGGGGTGGCGAATATGCAATGCAACTGTCCTTACGCCGAAAAAGGCGAATATTGCAAGCATATGGCAGCCGTATTGTTTCGTGATTTTTGCGGCGAAGTTTCGGCTGCTCCCGCTAAAACGAAAATTAAAACCGCTAAAACGTCTCAACCCGCGAGCGAAAGGGTCGGAAAGAATATTTATTTCGATTGCGAATCGACTCTTAATCTCGCGGATATTAAGGACGAAATTAAAAGGATCATAGCGCTTTATAAGAGTAGGGGATATATAGAGTACAGCCAGGCTTATACATGCGCGGCGCATGTAAGCGAGACTTTGCAAAAAAACGCCGAAATACTACTTCAAAACGAAAGATATAAAGATATATTCGACTATGTTTTTTTCGCTTTAAGAAAATTCTGCGGAACCGAAATGGACGATTCCGACGGCGGCACGGCTATGCTTTGCGACGACGGATTCGAAATATGTAAAAAAGCGATGCAAAACGCCGATGCCGAACGCTATATTTTTAAAAAATTGCTGACGTATAAAGCTTCCGATATCGAATGGTATTTAGAAGACCGCGCGGAAGAATTTTTCTTCGATAATTTTAACAAGTCCGAATTTTACGAGCAAAAAATGCAATGTTTGGATAGCAAAATTTTAAAAGTTCGCGGAGAGCGCGACGGCGGCGAATTCGCGCTGGGGCGTTATTTAATGCTAAAAATCGATTTAATGCGAAAAATGAACGTAAATGAGCAAGAAATCGAGAAATTTAGACAAAAAAATTGGACTTACTCGTACGTGCAAAAATATTGCATAGAAGAAAAAATCAAAAACGGCGAATATCAAAAAGCCGAAAGCTGGCTATACGAGTGTTTGGAATCGAATAATGACGGCGGTGTTTCACCCGAGTATTGCCACGAACAGTTATTAAATATTTATAAAATTACTAAAAACGATGAAAAATATCGCAAAACGTTATTCGACGTCGTTTGTCTCGATTCTAACTTTTACCTCGATGATAATTTGATTAAAAAGTATAAAGAATTAAAGCAACTTTACGACGAAGAAGAATGGCTTTTAATAAGAGAGCGCGTTATTAAAAACATCGAAAAAAACAATACGTTTTTGTTGCCCGAAGTTTATCTTTTAGAGGGAATGAAAGACAGATTGCTAAAATACGCGCTTTCGGACTTAGGGCTCGGATGTATTCAGACGTACGAAAAAGAGTTGATGCCCGAATATTCGACTGAAGTGTTAAAAAAATACGAAATCGAACTTCAAAAAATGGCTGAAAGCTCGCTCGGCGGAAGAGAAACATACAAAAATATTGCTCGTCAGCTTCGTAAATTAAATCGTTACGAGGAAGGTCGGCGGTTAGTCGGCAATTTAATCGCCGAGTGGAAAGCCAAATATCCGAAACGCAGGGCTATGATGGAAGAATTGGATAAAGTAGCCGTTTTAAAGTAATAAAAGCGGACTGCGTTTTAGTAAGTTATCGAAATTAAAAAAATAACGAAAAAAATACGCTCGAACCACAAAAAGTGATTTGAGCGTATTGGCAGGGGAGACGCGATTCGAACACGCAACCGGCGGTTTTGGAGACCGCTGCTCTACCGTTGAGCCACTCCCCTAAGCTTTTAATTTTCAAAAGCTAAATTATTATATAATAATATTTTTATTAAGTCAAACGAAAAATCGCGTTTTTTGATAAAAAGGAGCTTTTATGCTTAAAAAAGTCGAAATTTGGACGGACGGAGCCTGTTCTGGCAATCCCGGTCCCGGCGGATGGGCTGCCATTTTGCGCTATAAGGGTAGCGAAAAAATCTTGAGCGGCGGGTTAAAGTCCACTACGAACAACATTATGGAGCTTACAGCCGTAATCGAAGGGCTTGCCGCTTTAAAAGAAAAATGCGACGTTACGTTATATAGCGATTCGGCTTACGTCATAAACGCGATAAATCAAGGTTGGCTTAGCGGTTGGCAAAAAAACAATTTCAAAACGGCGGATAAAAAGCCCGTAAAAAACAGAGAACTTTGGGAAAGACTTATTTCTTTGTTAGATAATCAAAGCGTAACTTTCGAAAAAGTCAAAGGTCACGCTCAAAACGAAAACAACAATCGTTGCGACGAAATAGCCCGCGGCGAAATAACGAGACTTATCGAGGCGGAGGATTTTTAGGCTTTTCAACGGATAAAATCGTCGTTTTGTTTTTAAAGCGAAAAAATTTTTGTCGATTTTCGCTATTCGCTTTAAAAAATCTTGTTTTTTATTTGATAAACGGCTATAATTTAATATGAAAAGATTCCATCGAAATCAAACTCGAACTCATTTACAAGGTGCGAAACATGCCGAACGAAACGGTTATAGATACAAAACAAAAGAATAAGATTTTCAAAGCGGTGCTTTATATTATAATATCCAGCGTTTTATCTTCGATAGGTATTTGGTATTTTGTAGAGCCCGCTAATTTTGCGCCTATCGGGTTCGACGGAATAGCCACGATGATAGCCGAAGTAGCCGAGCTGCCCATAGGCGTTATGATACTCGCGGTAAATGTTCCGCTTTTAATCGCGTCGAGCATATTTTTAGATAAAAAATTCACCGTTTACACGGTGCTTTGCATCTTTTTTTCGTCGTTGTTTTTGTTTTTGCTCGAAGAATATCCCATAATTCCGCAATACGACGGCGGCGACAAACTTTTGCCCGCTATTTTTTCGGGAGTTATGCTGGGCGCGCGTACCGGCTTACTTTTAAAAATCGGCGCGTCGTCGGGCGGGGTGGATATTTTGGCGGCGATAATTCAAAAGAAAAATCCTTACGTGAATTTCGAGAATTACATAGCGTACATAAGTTACGCGATAATGATAGCTTCGTATTTCGTCTATCGCGAGCTTGAGGCGGTTATGCTTTCGGCTATACAAATGTTCGTGTTCGAGCGTGCGGCGGGTGCGGTCATGAAAAGTCTGCGCAACGCCGTAGAGTTTAAAATAATTACCGACACTCCCGAGCTTTTAAAGAACGATATTTTATCCGTATTAAAGCACGGTGCCACGGTTGTCGAGGGTAAAGGAATGTTTACGGGCGAGCAAAAAACTATAATATTTTGCGTCGTAAACACCCGCCAAGTTCCCGAATTTTTAAAACTTTTAAAAAAGTACGACAGATTATTCGTTTACTCCTCGGACGTAAACAGCGTAAACGGCAATTTCCGTTGGCTTAAAGACGACGTAGCTAAATAACTTCCCGAAAATAACCTTCAAAAGGTACATAAGATGAAAAACGAATCTAAAATTAAAGAAACCGCGAGCGATTTAACGTCGAGTATAATCGCGGGTGCGATAGTCGCGTTCGGGCTATATTGCTTTTCGACGTATAACGGCTTTGTCCCGGGCGGAATTACGGGTATATCGATGATTTTGTCCGAGGCTCTTGCGGATATCGGCGTTTATATAAACACCGGTTATATAATGCTTGCGTTTAATTTACCTATATTTTTATTGCTTGCTATTTTTATCGAGCGAAAACTAGGTCTTTATTTAACCGTTTATTTAAGCACTCAGTCGCTTTTGCTGATACTTTTAAAGGAGCTTAAATTCCCTTATTATTACAAGGCTGAAAACGGAAATTTGATATTTGCGTCTATCGCTACGGGCGTGGTTACCGGCTTAGGATTTGCGTTGCAAATAAGCAGACACGGCGCTTCGGGCGGAACGTACGCCATAACCGCGCTAATAAAACATTGGCATCCGGCGGCGAATATCGCGTGGTTTTCTTTCGCGCTCGACAGTTCGGTCGTGTTGTTTGCTTCCTTTTATTATCGGAATATCGAGGCGGTAATTTGCACGCTTTTAAACCTTTTTATCGCGAACGCGGTGGTCGATTATTGCTTTCAAGGTACGAAAGAAGGGTACAAGTTCGAAATTATCACCGACGAGCCCGAAGCCATTTCTCAAGACATTATTCAAACGCTTAAGCACGGAGTAACCGAAGTTCGCGTTAGCGGAATGTATACTCATAAAGAGCGTTTTATGGTCGTTTGTATTATCAGAAAGCGAGAGCTAAGCAAGATGATGAAGCTTTTGCGCAAATATCCGCATTGTTTTGCGAATTTTGCCAGAGTAAACGAAGTTTTCGGCAATTTTAAAAAGTGATTTTCCAAAAAAAGAGCAAAAACGGTTAAAAGTTTATAAAAAAACAAAAAACTTAGCGCAAAAGTCTTGCAAAAAAAAACGTAATGTGCTAAAATAACTTAGCGTTTGATGTTCAAGCGCTAAAACGGCCTCATGGTCAAGCGGTTAAGACGTCGCCCTCTCACGGCGAAAACAGGGGTTCGATTCCCCTTGGGGCTACCAGAAAAACGACAGGTTTCGGCTTGTCGTTTTTTTAAGGGTGATTTTGTTTGACAAAGGCTAGTAAAGTGTGTTAGCATGATTACACGGAAAGAACCTCAAACGACTGAGCTCTGCAGGGAGTTCGTTTTAAGGGCTTCCTAATTTTTTTAAGCGGAAACAAACAATAGATTTTTTAATAGGAGGCATATTGAAAAATGGATATAGCGAAATACGATAAAAATTTTGCAAAAAACAAAAGCTCGGATATCGAATTTGACGTATACGACGCGTTAGAAGCTCCGTTTACGTTATACGGCGGTTTTTCTGAAGAGGGTAGGTCTTATGAACGTTTGCCCGCCGCTTTTGCAAAATCCATAAACGAAGGGGTTTATTGGGCAAGCGGTTGCGGTGCGGGGCTAAGGCTCACTTTTTCGACTGACGCAAAAAAAATAAAAATTCAAGTTAAATTCAGAGATAAAGGTTTGCTTCCGCATATGGCGCCTACTGGTTCGGCGGCTTTTAGTCTTGTATGCGATTCGCTGAAAAAAAATAAATTCATAGGCAATTTCATGCCCGATATTATTGCCGAAAATAAAACGTTCGAAGCCGAATTGGCTCTTTCGGGCGAGGGGATGCGCAACTACGTGTTGTATTTTCCGCTGTATAGTTGCGTCGACGAGCTATATTTGAATTTCGACAAGGGCAGCAAGGTTTCGGCGTATAAAAAATACGACGGCTTAAAGCATATTCTTTATTACGGTTCGTCGATTACGCATGGCGGATGCGCCTCGCGTGCGGACAATTTTTATCCGCAACTCGTTTCTGAGCAGACAAACACCGATTATACCGTTTTGGGATTTTCGGGAAGAGCAAAAGCCGAAGACGAAATGATAGAGTATTTAAAGAATTTTAAGTGCGATCTTTTTGTTTGCGATTACGATTATAACGCTCCTAACGCAGAGCATCTCGCCGCAACGCACGAAAAGCTTTATAAAAAGTTTAAAGAAAATCCGTTACATAAAAACGTTCCCGTGATTTTTTTATCTGCGCCCGACGGTTTGCGTCTGGATAAAGGCGACGAAAGATTTTCGATAATCGAAAAAACTTATTTAAACGCGAAAAAAGCGGGCGACGAGGTTTATCTTATCGACGGACGAACGATATATCCCGAAGATGTTCGCGAGCATTGCGCAGTTGACGGATGTCATCCGACAGATCTTGGTTTTTACTTTATGGCAAAAGCCGTTTACCCTTTCGTTTGTAAGGCGTTAAAGCTTTGATTAGATTGTAAATAAAACATACTGCCGTAATTATAAAAAAATTTTCGGCAGTTATGTTAATAAAAAAATCGCAGAGTAGCCATTGGAAGCTCTGCGAATAAAAAAAGAAAAGTGCCGCTATAAGTCGATTAACGGCACTTTCGTTTTATTTTAAGTTGTTTTTTTAAGCTTAAGCTTGTTTTAAAAGTAGGTATTTAACGCAAATTAAAAGTTATTTAATTTCTTCGCTTTTAATTAAAACGTAGCCTTTTTTGCCGTGGCGGTCGAATACGCCGCGGTCTATTAAAATATAAAGGGTTATAAACATTGCTATTGCGCCGATTATTATTCGAACGGCTAAAAGCATAAAGTCGCCGCCGTCTTCTTTGGCTTCCGCCCACATATAGTTAAGCTTTTCAAGTTTTTCGTTGTCCATGTGTCCCATAACGGTGCAACGAGTAACTACGTCTAAATCGGGATATTGAGCCGAAAACTGCCTGCCTAACGTGTCTGTGTAAACGACGAATTCTTCGTTGAACAAATGGCTTAAATCGACCTTATAAACCCGTATTTGCTCTTCGCCGTCGTCCAAGTAATAAGCGACGTCGCTTCCCGCAACGCTTGCGTCCGATATCGCGCTAATATTGCACGTTTCTTTAGTATAGGATTCGTTCTCTTCTTCGACGTAATATTCTACTACGCCTTCGGTTTCCGTTTGCCTGTATAAGCCGTAAGTTTGCATAACGTATTCGCAAACTTCCTCGGTCG
>CAYVKZ010000007.1:0-53024 GCA_964452295.1 uncultured Acidiphilium sp. | reverse complement strand
TCTCAAGTCGTGCCACAAATTTTTCTATATCGGATTCTTCAAAATATAATTCGGATTGATTGCTTTTTGAGGTTAGGCAATACGATTTTACCGAATTTAATTCAGTGAATTTGATTTCAGTATTTTTAATTCTTGAGTGCAGTAATAGGCACAACGTAAACCCCGTCGGCTCTTTGATATGCGGCATTAGACAAACCGCATATTACACCCATAATTTTAGGAGCTTTACCACCATTCTCAACGATGTCATTGCTGACTTTTATAAGATTTTCTGCTCCTTCATCAATTTTCTTTGCACCGAGTTTTATTTCAAATGCACACCATTCACCATCATCAAGTTCTATGACTGCATCGATTTCGTTGTTTTTATAGTCTTGGTAGTGAAAAAGTTTTGCTCCAAATGATTCGGCATATATAGCAAGATCTCGCTCAACCATAGCCTCAAACAAGAAACCAAATGTATTTAAATCACCTAAAAGTTTATCTGCGGTAATGTTTAATAATGCACATGCCATAGCAGGGTCTGAAAAATGCCTTTTTTCAGCTTGCTTTACTCTAAGAGAAGAACGCAGATTGGGCGAAAAAGGTTCTTGATTGTTAAACAAGAATAAACGATTTAGTGCTTCAACGTATTTCGTAATTGTATTTCTACTCATAGACTCATTGTCTTGTTCTACGATATCCTTTAGCAATGACGCATCTGACACCGTGGTCGATTCATTTCTAGCAAGAGAACGGAGAAGCAATTTGACTTTGTGCCTGTTATAGTCAACACCATCATCAAGGTTGTTAAGGTCATCCTCAATAACCGTACTCATATATGCTCTAGGCATTAAATGCGCCTTTTTATCTTGGACTTTTATGTTTTCAGGCCAACCACCACGAACAATATAAGTTGCTAATTTTTCAAGAGAAATCTCATCTAACATTTGCATGGTAAGATTTCCGTTACACAATTCTTCCAGGCTAACCTTACCCGAAGAATCTCCCGATTCATACAAAGACATTGTTCTCATTCTAAGTCTTACGATTCTGCCCGCGCCGCTATGCATGATCCCTTTTGTTTTTGGTGTTGATGAACCCGTCAAAATTATTTGACCCTTTTTGTGTCGTCTGTCCACCTCTGAACGTGTCGCATCCCATATCGCCGGTACTTCTTGCCACTCGTCAATCAATCTAGGTGCATCACCTTGTAAAATTAACGATGGATTTAATTCTGCCAACGCTCTATTGGAAAAATCATTTTTGGGGTCGCCAACCAAAAATTCGCTGTTTGAGTGATATGCAGATGTCCATGTTTTACCACACCACTTAGGTCCCTCTATACAAATTGCACCGCTTACCTCTAAATAAGTTTCAATCGTTTTATCGATTAATCTTTTTCGGTATTCATTTTTATCAGCTAATACGCTCATATCCGACCTCCAAACTTCTTTATTATTATAGCATAAAAAGTAGTCTTTGTCAATATAAGTGAGCATTTTTTCGATAAAAGAGTGAGCATTATTTTCGACAAAAAGTGAGCAATTTTTTTAACATAAAGTGAGCAACTTTTTGGGTTTTCCGCATTTTTCAGTCGGCACGATTTTGCATTTTCGTTCGGTATTTTTTGAAAATCTCTTATTTTAGCCACAAATCCAAGCGATTTTACATTAATATAAGGAATGTATTTTTGCTATAAAACCGATAAAAAAAACAAAACACCCCACATTGAGGCAATAAAAAAGCCATAATACCGATATTTTTCGTATCGATATTATGGTTTTTTTATGGTGCGGGTAAAGAGACTCGAACTCCCACGTCGTTGACAATAGATCCTAAGTCTATCGCGTCTGCCAATTCCGCCATACCCGCATATTTTCGCTCGTGCAAGTTCGTTTGCGCGAGCGTTTGCTATAAAATTTTAACACACCGCAAAAAATTTTGCAAGCGCAAAACACGCATTTTTGTGTTTTTATTGCCGATTTTTAAAAATTTTATGTTTTCGTAGTGTTTTTTAATTAGAACATTTGAACGTAGCTGTCACGCTCGGCGCCGACGGATACGTATTTTATTTTGCAACCCGTTGCGTTTTCGATAAATTCGATATATTTTAAAGCGTTAAGGGGCAAATCCTCTTTTTTGCGGCATTTAGAGATATCGCAGTTAAATCCGTCGAGATATTCGTAAATAGGTTTAGCGCGATCCAATTCTTCGCCGAAGGGGAAGCTTTCGACTCGTTTGCCGTCTATCTCGTAAGCTACGCATACGGGAATTTTTTCAAAATAAGACAAAACGTCGATTTTAGTGAGCGCGATATAGGTTGCACCCTGCATTTTTATGCCGTAGCGCGAAGCGACCACGTCGAAACCGCCGACTCTGCGCGGTCTGCCGGTAGCGGCACCGTATTCGCCGCCCGCGTCGCGGAGTTTTTGCGCTTCGTCGCCGAACATTTCGCAAGTAAAAGGACCTTCGCCCACGCAAGTGGAATAAGCCTTCATGATGCCTATGCTTTCGTCTAATCTATGTTCGGGAATACCCGCGCCGATGGGGGCATAAGCCGCGATAGTCGAGGACGAAGAAGTATACGGGAATATACCGAAGTCGATATCGCGCAAAGCGCCGAGCTGCGCCTCGAACATGACGTTTTTGCCCTCTTTTATAGCGCCTTCCAAGTATTCTCCGACGTTGCACACGTAAGGAATAAAAGGCGTTCCGAACTTATCGAGCCAAGCGTAAATATCCTCCGCTTTAACGGGATCTACGCCGTAAGCTGTAACCAAAAGGTTTTTCCACTCGACGATATCGGCGATTTTTTGCTTGAGCGAAGCTAAATTTTTAAGGTCGCCCATGCGGAAAGTCTTTTTCATATATTTATCGGAATATACCGGCGCGATGCCGCGGCGCGTGGAACCGAATTTTCTATCTTTAAGCCTATCTTCTTCGAGCCCGTCCAAAAGCTTATTATAGGGCATGCAGATGGTGGCTTTATCGCTGATTTTTAAATGCTCGGGCGAAATTTCGATGCCGTGTTCGCGAAGTCGAGCGATTTCGCCGTAAAGATGTTCGATATCTATAACCATTCCGGGTCCCATAACGTTGACCGTTTCGTCACGCAAAATGCCCGATGGCAAAAGGTTTAATATGAACTTGCCCTTTTCGTTAATTACGGTGTGCCCCGCGTTGTTGCCTCCCTGATAGCGCACGATTACGTCGTAGCGATCGGAAAGCAAATCGACCATTCGCCCCTTGCCTTCGTCGCCCCAGTTGATACCGACTATTGCTGTAAGCATTTTAAAAATTCTCCTATTTTTAAATTTTATAATTTGTGGTAAAGTCCGCAAGATTATTTTATATTTTTTTATAAAACTCGCGCGTTTAAAAACGATTTTTTTAAACGTTTACTTCGGCTTTTACGCCTAAATTTTGCGCGTTTTTGTCTAAAATTTCTTGTTTTACGCTAGCTAAAAACAGCTCGGTTTGCTTTTCGGCAAGACCGCTTAAGTTTTTAGCGTCGACCACGGAATCGATTTCTTCCTTGGTTAAATTTAGTTCTTTATCGTTAACGAGCCTCGATATGAGGTCGTTGTCGCCGCCCTCAATTTTGACTTTGTTGCCCGCGGCTATCGAATGAACACGAATTTTTTCGTGCGCCCACTGCCTATCCAAACCCTTTTTTTCGACCAAATACATAAGCACGTTTTCGGTCGCCATAAAGGGAAGCTCGCGATCGAGGTTTTTTTGAATAACTTTATCGTAAACTGTAAGACCGCTTACGACGTTAATATAAAGATTGAGCACGCCGCTTATAGCCAAAAACGCCTCGGGAACGGAAATTCGCTTATTCGCGGAATCGTCGAGCGTGCGCTCGAGCCATTGTTGAGCCTCGGTTATAGCGGGGTTTAACGCGTCTATCATGACGTAGCGGGCAAGCGAAGCGATGCGCTCGCTACGCATGGGATTGCGCTTGTATGCCATAGCGGAAGAGCCGATTTGCTTGGATTCGAAAGGTTCGTCGACCTCTTTCATGTGACACATAAGGCGAATATCGGACGAAAATTTAGCCGCCGACTGCGCGATTGACGATAAAACGTTTAAAACGTAAGAGTCGATTTTGCGCGAATACGTTTGCCCCGAAACGGGAACGATTTTTTTAAATCCGAACTTTTCGGCAATGAGTTTTTCAAGCTCGAAAACCTTATTTTCGTCGCCAAAAAGAGCTAAAAAACTGGCACCCGTACCGGTCGTGCCTTTGCACCCGAAAAATTTAAGTTCGCTTATTTCGAAATCGACTCGTTTCAAATCTTCGACCAAATCGTTAAGCCATAGCGTTGCGCGTTTGCCGAGCGTAGTGGGCTGCGCCGCTTGAAAATGCGTGTATGCGAGAATCGGCAGCCCTTTATATTTATCCGCGAAATCGTAAACGGCTTTAATTGCGCCCAATAAGAGCGTTCTTACAGCCGAAAGCCCCTCTTTGAGTAGAATGATGTCGGTGTTATCGGTAACGTAGCACGAGGTTGCGCCCAAATGAATAATCGGGCGGGCGGTTTTGCACGATTCGCCGTAAGTATAGATATGCGCCATTACGTCGTGGCGAAGCGATTTTTCGTATTCGAGCTCTTTTTCGTAATCGATATCATAAATATGACTTTTCATTTCGGAAATTTGCTCTTCGGTTATGTTAAGACCGAGCTCTTTTTCAGCCTCAGCCAAAGCAACCCAAAGTTTGCGCCAAGTGGAATAACGATTATCCGCCGAAAAGATTTTTTGCATTTTTGCATCCGCGTAGCGTTCGCAAAGCGGACTTACGTATTTATCTTTCATAGCAAAACGCGCCTTTAAAAATTTTACGAGCCGAAACGCGGACAAAAAAAGCCCCTCGTTCGACAACATAGTATTATATCATACTTTAACGAAATGAGCAACGAAAACGAGTACCTTTAAAATTTTTTCTTTCAGGTTTTTTATCGAGCTTTTTTTCGCCTTTTTTTTTGAGATTATTGTGTTCTTAAAGCCGCACGCGCGAAAAAATCGACGACGATTAAACTTTATCGCCGCCGATTGTTATTTATTTTTTTTTAAGATTTTTTATCGTGTGAAAATAAGATTTCGATTTTATCGACGCCGAAAGGCACGCTGTGATATTCGTGACGATAGTCGGGCGCAATGCCGTTCCCCCACGAGCCGCGCATGTTAAACCACCTAGGCGCGACGGCGAGCGGTTCGGGATCGAAATGATGGTGCGGTCCGAAAAGATTGCGAAGACTGGAATAAAGGATTATTTCGATATCGTTTTCGCCCTTTTTGAGCAAATCGGCGATATCTTTTTTGTTATCGAGCACGACAATAGCTTGCTCTCCGCCGCACTTGACCTTAGCCATTGCAAAACGCCCCGAAAGAGAAAGCACGCGCGGACCTTCGCCGCTATAATTATAAACGCCTTTTAAAGTAAGTTCGCCTTTAAAGAACGGATAGCCATCTTTATAATTTTCGGAGCTTAATTTAGGCAAATTTTTGCGTTTTTCGAGCGAAAACTCGGTCATTCCGTTTTCCGCGCTATCGCAATCGTTAACGATTTTTTCGACGTTAACGACAAAATCGCCTTTTAAATACACGTTTTCGAGATGAGTATCGTAATAAAGGCAATTGCGCAAACTTTCGGTTACATTAGGGGCGAACAATGCATAATAAACGCCGTCGTGCTGATAATAATCGACCTCATAAACGAAGCTGTTATCGCCTATTTTTACGGCGTGCGAAATATCGGCGATTACGAAATTCGTATCGAACGAGCTCCTCTTAAACTCGATATCCTCGCCGTTAACTTTAGCGGAAATTAGCTTGAGTTTTTCCATTTCCAACGAAAGCGGCATTAAATTTTTAAGATAAAAATCATGCTTTATAAACAGTTTGCCCTTGTAATTTTCGCGCAAAAGTTTTTCAAAAAGTTGCGGCAGGGGCATTTTTTCGCCGAAGCTTACGCCGTCGAAGCTAAACGACGCGTAATCGGAAACAAAAAAGTTATCCGTGACGTTTGAAACTACGAAGTTTTGCGTTATATCTTCGGAGGAAACGCCGATAAATTCGGGCGAGGCGCTTTCGTCCTTTAACAAAATAAGGCTTTGGCACTTTTCAAGCGTTATATCGTTTGCGATTTTTTGCGTTTTAAGCGTTTGTAAATCGAGCGCGACGTAATTTTGCGCAACGCAATCGAAATGCACCGTGACAGGCTCGAAAAGCGAAGTGTTTTTAACGAAGATAAATTCGCCGAGTTCCTCGCTGAAACGCTCGGTAATAAAGCCGTTTTCGGCATCGGCGCGGAATTTAACGCGCGATAACTCTTTCAGCTCTTTAAGCCCGATATTACCCTTTAAACGCGGTTTTTCGGCGAAACCGTCTGTGAGTTCGATGTCGCCTAAAACGCAGAGTTTTCCGCCGAATTTACCCAAAATATCGGCAGTCGTAGCCGCAATAGAGCGCATATTCGGAACGAGCACGTTATCGTAGCTCATTTTGCCCACGCGGAGTTTATCGCCTTCGGCTGCGCCGTAGCGCGCCAAAATTCGCTCGTCGACGAGCTGATAAGTAACGCCGCAAGCTCTTAAATCGCTTAAAAGCGCGCCGAAATCCGATTCGATTCGACTAACGCTTCCGTAAGGATCGGCTTTGAGATAATCTAGCCAAACCTCGCGCACGGGGCTGATAACGGCGACGTCGCAACGCTCCTCGGTGTTGGCTATTATGAAGCCGAGGCGCGTAAAATAGTCATTAAAATCTTTAAAGCCCTCGAACCAATTAGCATGCGGCGAAAACACCGGCGGATGGTCGATTTTGCCCTGCCCCGCCATCGAATACGGATATAAATGTTGGCATGTTTTGTTAACGCCGTTAAAATATTGAATTTCGGCAAGACTTTTAAGTTCTTTGGGGGTTGCGTCGTGCCCGGAGCACGCGAAAGTTTCGGTCAAAACGAACTTTTTGCCGAGTTGCGAAGCCGCCGAGCCGACTTGCTTAGAAGAAAGCAAGGGAAGAGCATGTCGACACAAACAGTCGATTGCGGGGATATGCTCGTATTCGTAAGTGGGCGTGACGGCGGCGGCGCCGTACATTTGCTCGCCCAAGGAATTTTCTTCGGCAGAATGCCCGGTTAACATGCATCCGTGACTGTCGCACCAATCGTAAAGTTTTTTGTAATAGTTTTCGCAATAAAGCATATTTAAAGTGCCGTAGTATTTTTGGCGGAAAGAATACCCTCGCTTATCTTGCACGAAAAGCCAGATAAGCCCGTCTTTGATATCCTCGCCGTCTTTGGCAAAATAAGGCTCGGCACAAGGAGTATACGGCGTAGCTCGAGCATAAAACTGCGGTTCGTCGGTAAAAAATCCCGCAAGCTCACGCCCGAAGCTTTGCGAAAAACGCGAGTAGTATTTTTCGTGAGTTTCGGCAATAAACGCGTCTGTTACGGCGGGATTTAAAATATCCGTGTTAGATGGGCTTATGCGCAAATAAACGTTGAAATATTCGCCGTTATAACCGTTTTTCGGCGCGCTTACGCGAACAAAGCCGAGTTTTTCGTCCGTGACAAAGGTCGCAAACGCCGCGCCGTCGAACTCGCCCTTTTTAAACTCGAGATAACGGGCGCGAAAAGCCTCGTTTTTTAAAAGCTTGCCGCCCACGAATCCGCTGGGCCAGCCGTTTTCGTCGTAAACCCAGGCTTGCATTCCTAAGCTTTTTGCCTTTTTTAGGCAAGCCTCTATGCACGAAAACCATTTTTCGCCGAGGTATTCGTCGCAAAAGCCTAAACGCGCGTGCATTATAAACCCGCCGATTCCTACAGAGTACATATCGTCGATTTGCTTTAATAGCTCGGGGATTTCGAGCGAGTTGTTCCAACTCCAAAAGGGAACGCTTTTATATTCGTTTAGGTCGCCGTTTAAGGCGTTAATCAATTCTTGCTTCATATTTTTATTGTTTTGTTTTTTTCAAGCGAGATCTTTCGACTCGCTAACGCTCGCTCAAGATGACGGTTTTATTTTTTTGCGGTTTTTTCAGACGAGATCCCTCGACTACGCTCGGGATGACGGTTAAAAAAAGTTCGTTCGGGATGACCGTAAACATAGCGCGGGGGAAGGCTTTTTTGCTTCCTTCGCCGCAAGTATGACGAGCGAAGGCGATTTAGCTCTTTTTTAAATTCCGTAATTTGTGAATTTTTCGTCGTATTGGAAGCAGTTTTCGGAAGGTCTGTTTAAAAGCACGACGGAAATTGCCTCAACGTTAAATCTGCCGCGTTCGGAAACGAGCATTATGATTTGCGAAATCGAGCTTATTTTTTCGGGAGCGGTTAAAGTTATATCGAACGGCACGGTTTGACAAGTGTTTTCGGTTATAGAAATATAAGGCGGAACGTAAACCTCAAACTCTTCGTTATCTATCGACCACCCCTCCGGCAAAATAAATTTAACGGTTATATTATGCGGCTGATTGCCCGTCGATTTTAAATTGTTATGAAAGCTTAACGTAAACCTTTTTTGTTCGCTCGCTTTAGCATACGCGCCGCCGTGCACGGTTAAAAGCGCGGTTACCGAGCCGCATTTTTTAACGATGGTGTTGGGCGATTTTAACGAAAGAACGGAGCAAGCGAGCTCGTCGGATTCTTCGCTTTGCCCGTAAGGCAATAAATAGCTTTGTTTTTCGCTATCGGAAATGCTTAAAGGATTATCCGAAATGCTTATGCGCAAGCCGAAATCCGCCCTATTTTCGTAAAGCACTATGGGCGCGAGAGCGGTTACGCGCTCGGTTAATTGCACGCAACTGTTAATAACCGGCCACGAAGTGCCTAAATTTATGCAGCAAGTAACGATTTTATCGCCCACGTGCGAAGCCCAATCTTCGGGAATACCTTTAGTTCCATGCATTATACCGAGAATCGAACCGACGGTGGCGGCGGTGCAGTCGGTATCGTCGCCGCAGTTGACGGCAAGCAACATAGACTTTTTAAAATCGCCCCCGCCGTATAAAATGCCGAGCATCGCAAAAGATACGTTAGAGGGTGCCGAAAACCAGCCGTCCCCTATATCGGCGTTAGCGTTTAAAACAGCCTCGCGTGCTTCGAGCGCGGTTTTGCCCGAAGCGTAGCAATCCAAAAGCAAGCGAATAGACTTTGACATGCGGCTTTCTTTGGGAATTTTAGCAAGCCCGATATTTATAAGTTGTTTAACGTCGGATATAACGAACGCGGCGCTTTCGATAGCGGCGACGAACATAGCGGCGTAAGTACCCTCGCCTATGCCGTGGTCGATTTTAGCGTCCTCGATAGAATAGCGAGCGGCAAGGTCGGGCGAAGCGGGACAAAGACATGCCCAAATTTCGGTACGAATCCAAGCGCCGTTAGAATGTTTTAAAACGCTGTTGTTAAGCGTTTCGCCGCTTAAAGGCGGAGTTATTCCGAGTTCCATATTTCGGCGAGCGATTGCGTATTCGCCCATATAAACCGGGATATAAGAAAGCCAATATTCAGCCAAAACGCTTGCGTTTACGTTTTGGGGTCCCGATTTTTCCATAGCGTGGAGCCAAATAAGCTGAAGGTCTAAATCGTCGTTAGGAAGAGCTTCGCCCGCTGGGGTAGAAAAGCCGGTAACGTTTAAAACCTCGCGAGCGCACTCGTAAGGTCCGCCCAAGGTTCCGCCTATGCTTTTGCCTTGCCAGCAAGCCAAAACTTTATCTTTATATTCTGCGTAATTTAAATTCATAATTTAAAACCTCTTTTAGTATTTATGCGAAAAGCCTTTAAAAACAAAATTATTATAACATTTTTTTTGCTTACGCGCAACTAAAAACGTAAATTTTTTTTAATAAAAGAGGGGGGCAAAACACAAATTTAAAAATCTGCATTTGCCCCATTTTTAAATTGCTATTTATGCGTTTTAGCATAAATTGATTTTTGCTATTACGCGTTTGGATTAGTTGAAACTATAGCGATGCTGTCGATATAAACGACGCCCGCACCCGCGGTAAAGTTCGCGAACTTAAAGCCCGAAATTTTACCGTCTACCGCGAAATCGGAAGCGACGAAATAAACGTCCGTCCAAGTGTTTACTTCGATACTGGTAGATCTGAACCAATCGCCGTGACTAGTTACGTCCGATCTGTAAAATCTAACCTCTCTGGTAGTAGTATCGTCGGATTCGATATACATTCTGATTTTAATGTAATTGAAGCCTTCGCCTAACGTTATAGCGTTCTTAAACGTTATAGTGTTGCCGTGATATTGAATGCTAGTGGTTTCGTTATTTGTAAACTTTGCGACTTTGCCGCTTGCTCCGTCAATCGAAGCGTCTTCTATAGAGTTATTCCAGGTAGCGGAAATACCGCTTAAGCTATGCCCGCCTATCGACACTTTATCCATATCCATCTCTTCGCCTAAAGTATAAGCGTTGAGCTCGATTGAGATTCCGTCGATATAAACGGTTGCGTCGCCCGCGGTGAATACGGCGAACTTAAAGCCCGTAATTTTACCGTCGACTGCGAACTTAGAAACGTCTAAATAAACGTCAGTCCAAACGTTGGCGATAAGCGTAGTGCTCGCGTCCATCCAAACGTCGGTTTCTACCTGATGATTCATTCTGTCCGATCTATAGAATCTAATTTCCATCGAATCGATAGCCGTAGAGTCGAGATACATTCTTATTCTGATACAATTCAATCCGTCTATCACGGTAATAGGCGTATTTAAGGCAACGTCGGCACCGTGAGCGTTCATACCGCTTTCGTTGTTTCTGAATTTAGCCACCTTTCCGCTTGCTCCGTCGATCGAAGCGTCTTCTATGCTTTGACTCCAAATCGAAGAAAGACCGAAGTCAGAAAGATTGGATAAGGTTGTTTTATTCATATCGATAACTTCGCCTACGGTGTAGCAGTTAATTTCGCCCGAAATATAGTCGATATAAACGGTTGCGTCGCCCGCGGTGAATACGCCGAACTTAAAGCCCGTAATTTTACCGTCGACTGCAAACTTAGAAACGTCTAAATAAACATTCGTCCAAACGTTAGCGGGAATCGTTGCGCTTGCGTCCATCCAAACGTCGGTTTCTACTTGATGATTCGTTCTGTCCGATCTATAGAATCTAATCTCCATCGAATCGATAGCCGTAGAGTCGAGATACATTCTTACTTTGACGTAATTCAATCCGTTTATTACGGTAATAGGCGTATTTAAGGCAACATCTGCACCATGAGCGTTCATGCCGCTTTCGTTGTTTCTGAATTTAGCAACCTTTCCGCTTGCTCCGTCGATTGAAGCGTCTTCTATGCTTTGACTCCAAATCGAAGAAAGACCGAAGTCAGAAAGATTGCTAAGCGTTACTTCCGACATATCGATTTGAGTGCCTAAAACGTAAGATTTAGCCTTTACGGTAAAGGTGAACGTGCTTTGATTTCCGCTTACGAGCGACGTTACGATAACAACTATTTCGCTATCTGCGGCGGCATTTTCGGCAACGGAAAGTACGTTCCCGCTAAGCGTTACGCCGTCAATCGCGCTTTCTAAAGCGTAGGTAACGTAAGGCGTACCGATTAAGGTTATAGAAGATTCGAGTTCGATGACGTTTTCCGCGCCGTCTAATGCGGGAACGTCGCTAACGTGCTTAGCCATTTCGCTTGCGGGTAGGAAAATGTTTTCGTTTTTAGCGAAGAACGCGTTGTCGCCCGAAGTTAAAGCGGTAACTATAGTTGCGCCGTTTTTGAACAAGTCGCTGTAAGAAGTAGCGTGGAAACGAGCATCTTCATTTTCGCCCGATTCGCTGTTACCCATTACTGAAGCACCCGAGGGTACCTCGCCGATAAGAACGATATTTTCAAACGTACCGTAATCTAAGCCTATAATATAAGTGTTTTGAATTGAAGAATCGAACTCACAATCGGTGATATCGATAACTACGTTTTTGGTTACGCGGGTAGTACGGATATAGTTACAATAAAGGGTACCTACGAGTTCGCTTCTGGAGTTCGTTATCTTTTTGTATTTTACGTAAACGTTTTCGATTGTGCCGGAACCTGCAGCCGCTATGAAGTCGGCTCCGTCGGCAACGCCCGCATCTATAAACGAAACATTCTTAATCGTACCGCCCGAAAGAGTGGTTACGAAGCCGTTGTATTGTCCGGTTACGGTCATGCCGTATACGTTGTGACCCTTACCGTCGAACACACCCTTGAAACCGAAGTTTTCGTCTGCGCCCCAGTCTTTTTTCCAACTATAAAGGTTGCCGTGAGTTCCGAACGTTACCTTAGGAACATAATTATCGTTATAATCGATATCTGCGCCCAATACGAAGTAACCCGAAACATATTCGCCGCGGCGAACGACGCCTTCGTCGGTAGAAGAGCAAAGCCCCGCGTTAACCGCTACGTCGCAAGCTTTATCTAACCAGTTGGAGAGCTTGTCTTTAGTATCGATTATCATAGTGTAAACGTTAACGGGAACGATATAAACTATTTCTGCGGTTTGAACGAGCATGGTCTTGTTTTCGCCAAGCGCGCTCATTTTGCAAGGCATTTTGCTTTCTTCAACGGTTAAAATGCCGCCGTCTAAAACAACTTCGCCCTCGGCAACTACGCTGCCGCTTAAAGTGATTTTTTCGATAGTATTTACTATTTCGGAAGGAATCGCTACTTTGCCCGAAACGGTTTCTACGGTGATAACGTCGTTTAAGGTTACTTCGCCCCTAGCTACGGTTACGTTTACTTTTAATTCTAATGCTTTTCCTTCGTAAGTCGCGGTCCCTGTAAGAAGAGCCGTGCCCGCTTTTTTGCCTTCGATAACTTTGCCGCTAGCATCTATGTCCGCTACGGTCGAGTCGGAAGAAGTCCAAGACCAAACGAGGTCAGAAACAACGCCTAACTCTTCGATACCGTTTTTGGTGATATTTATGTCGCCTATGGTTACGGCAGCGCCGTCGCCGCCTAACGTAAGAGCTAAATCATAGCCGTTTTCGCCGTTGACAAACGCCGCGTTTTCGATAGCCGCTACGTAGAAGTTATCTCTGACGGTAACGGTTACTTCGCCGTATGCTTTGTAACCGCGAACGGTCGCGCTTACTTCATAAACGCCCTCGCCTGCCGCAGTGCCGGTGAATACCGCTTTTGCTCCGTTTTCTTCAGTAGCTACGCTTGCTACGTCGTCGCCTTCGACTTTCGTCCATTCGTATTCGACAGCTATATCGAGAGGCTCGCCGTCAAACTTGGGTTCTACGGTTATCGCTTCACTGCTTTCGCCGATAAACATGAATATTTCGTCGTTTGAAAGCTCGAGCGTATGCTCTTTCGTAGTTTTCGTTACGGTTAACGCGCAAGTCGCGGATAAGTCGCCGATAGCCGCAGTTATCGTGGTTTCGCCCGCTTTTAAGCCGCTAACTACGCCGTCGTTTACGGTTGCAACTGTAGCGTCGGACGAGGTCCATACGATTTCGCCGTCGATTTCGCCGTCGACAACCGCAATTAAGGTGGTTTGCTCGAATTCGGCTACGCTCGCCGTTTCGGGCAAGCTTATCGTAACCTCGTCGATGGGTTCGTCTACGGTTCCGCCACCGGTGCTACCGCTGTCGATAGGCTCGTTACTGTCGATAGGGGTGCTAGCGGCTGTTCCGCTACCGAGGTTGCACGCCGTTAACGACGCCGTCGTCGCGCCTATTAGCGCCATTGCCAGCAATATGCCGACTAGTTTTTTGCATCTCATAACATTCTCTCCTAAAAATTTTTTATTTTTTCGGCGGCGAGGGTTTGATGCTTTTCCCCCCGCCCCGACAAAACCTTTTTTTTCTAGTGAATTTAATCACTCTTTTCGGTTCGCGTGCGCCGTTCGTTTTATTAACTTCGCACTCGTTTTAACGTTTTTCTAGTGAATTAAATCACTCTTTTCGGTTCGTGCTAGGCTTTTTCAGTTTATTAGCTTCGCACTCGTTTTCGTTTTGCCTAAAATACTCAGGCAAGATCCCGAAGCTGAAGCTTCGCTCCTTCGGAGTTCGACTTCGCGGCTATGCCGCTACGCTCAGGATGACCTTGGTTTTTATGAGTTTTTGATTCCGCTAAAATAACCGGGCAAGATCCCGAAGCTGAAGCTTCGCTCCTTCGGAGTTCGACTTCGCGGCTACGCCGCCACGCTCAGGATGACCTTGGTTTTTGTGAGTTTTACGATATAAATCTTACTCTACGCCCCACTTATCGAAGTATTCGGTCATGACCGAGCTGGTGTTCTCTGCATACTTGGTCAAGCCTAAGTTCTTGCAGTCCGTACAGAACGCTTGACGCATTTCGGCTATTTCGGTGTTGGTGTACATTCCGCCGTAGTTTTCGCAAATTACGAATCTCGGGAAAAGCGTTTCGATATCGATGTGCTTCTTTAAAAGATCGTATTTTTCGCTGTCAGTCGTTTTGTACTTCTCGATCGCCGCATAAGCTTCGTCGCAAAGCGATAAATAGTCGTTCATAAGTCCGAATGACCAATATTTTGCCTTGTTTACGAACGAATCGTATACGCTACCCGTGAAATCGGACGGATACGTTTCTTCAAGATATTCTAAATAGGTCATGAGCTTGTCGAAGTATTCGCGCATGGGAGCGGCGGCGTCTTGGAAATAGTTTTCGAAGAATCTGTCGACCGCGTCGTCGTAGTTCATGTTTACGTCGTAACGAACGCTCGCTACGATGTAACGCTTTAACGCGCCGAATACCGGGTGTACGCTGTTTTCCCAGTCTTGCGATTGAGCAAAATAGAATTCGGCGTTGTTCGCCTTTAAGCACCTTGCCGTTTCGACTATCGAATCGTAAGAGTTATACGGGAACAAGTAGTTGTAGAAGTTGGTGTCGTACGTCCAAACGTATAAAGTGTCGGATAACATTCCCCACTTTTGAAGCTCCGCGCGAATCGCGTTGTTGACGTTTATGTCCGCATAAAGCGAATGATTGTAGCGCGCGCCGGTGTTTGCATAGAAGCAACCTACGTGCTCGTTGCATACTATTCCGTCGGGATAAGTCTTTTTGTAAGGAAGCGTGAGCTCTTCGGTAGCGCCGTCTTTGGTGAGCATAACTTTATTGTCGGGATTGGCAATAAGCGCGTATTCTTCGGGAGTTTCGCCGCTTACGGGGGCGTTAACCGTCTTTTGATACGCGAAGAATAATAAGGTTATTTCTCTCTTTTCGGTATTGTTTTTTTCGGCTTCGGCGGCAAGCGCTTCTTGAAGCATGTCGTCTACGTCGTTGATAAACATTACGATGGTAGAGGTTATAGACCTGAACGCGTCGGTAGCCGCCGTGCAATAATCGCAAGCACAGACCGCGGCGGTGTCTTGCTGAGTAAATGTTATCGTCGTAGACGTGGTGTTTTGAGCTAAATAAACCAACATTTTTTCTACAACGAGCTTGACCATCGCATTGTATTCTTCTTTATTTCCGTGAGCCGTGTAGCAAAGCTGACCGGGACGATAGCCGTCGTGGTAATTGCCCCAGCTGTCGGAATACCAATCGGGGTGTTCGTCGTGATAAGTTTCGGGAGGCAAGAAAGTGTAAGAGTTGTGGAAGTTGATTCCGTCGGTAGATACGAATACGTCTACGTCGGTTAAGCCTGAACCGTATTTAGAAGCGGATGCCCAAGAACTCGAGCTGTAGGTTAAATCGAAGTCGGGCTTTTCCACGATGTCTAAATCGGGAAGAGTTTCGCCGCTCTTTGAGTACGAAATAGTGTCGTCGCCGAACCATTCGTAGCCTAAAACTTCACGCAAGAAAGACAATACTACCATTTGATAGCCGTATTCGGAATTGACTTTCATAAATACCGAGTTGCCTACGCTTTTAATCATGTAGCCGCTGTAGCCGAGGTCGATATCCTCGGTTTCGGTAGCCCAAGTTATGTTCGCTTGAGATTCGAATTCGTCGCAAGCTATTAAAATATACTTCTTCGTTTCGTCCCAATCGCTAATATTTTCGGCGTCGACTACGGTTAAATACGCGCCGGTTGCCGCACCTACTTGATTGGATAGGAAGTTAGCCGCCTTTTTCGCAGCCGAAGTTTGACTGCCTAATACGATTAAATATTCGGATTGAGCGTTTTTAACGAACTCTTTATTCGAAGGCGTTGCGTTCACGCGGTGTAATTGCTTGTCCGCGCTTACTAAATGCCTTTCGTTATCCGTTACGTCTTTGTGAATCGAGTTTGGATCGTCGGGTTCGTCGACGACATCGCCGCCGCTCGACGAATCAACGGGATTGTTCCCGCCGCCGCTCGACGAATCGACGGGATTGTTTCCGCCGCCCGTGCTACCGCCGTTGTCGCTACTATTGCCGCCACCCGAGCCAAAACAGCCCGAAAGTACGAAAATTAAACTTAACGCAAGCAATAATGTCGTTTTTAAGAATTTTTTCATTGATTTTTCCTCCTTACTTGCTAACGGTTACGACGAACTTGGCAAGCGTTTGATTGCCTGCTTCGTCCATAGCTAAAACCATAAGCGTATATTCGCCTTCGTAAGCGAAGGTGTAGTCGTAACGAACGGAAGAAGCTACGCCGTCTACCTCTTCGGTTATGTCGCCGAGTCTAATCAATACGCCCTCGGGATTTCTTACGGTGAGATATACGATCAAGTTCTCTTGAGTCGTTACGTCGTCGGTTACTGTTACTTTCGGGAAGGTGTATTTATCGCCAACCTTAGCGATTTTAGCCGCCTTGCCGATTTTTACGGTGGGGGCTACTTTGTCAATAAGATTGATGGCGTAAGTTAACTCTTCTTCGTTGTCCGAATTATCGGTTGCGAGATAGTAAACGCTGTATTGACCTACTTCGGTTAACGTAATCTTGTAAGATTCGCTTACGGAAACGTTTTTAAGCTCTACGCCGTTTACATCTTTAACGATTGCGCCCGAAGGACTTCTTACGGTTAAAGTCGCCGAAGCCGAGGGATCGATTGCATCCGAAACGAGTGCGCTGTTCAATACGTATTCGTCGCCGACGTTATATAATCCGCCGTATTCGCCGTTTATCGCTATTCTGGGCGCGACGCGGTCGCTTGAAAGATTGCTTATCTTTTGATTGTCGATTTCTTCTAAGGTGTAGCTTGCGCCCTTTTCGGCTTCGCACATTGCAACGCTTATATATACTCTGCCCGAGGGGAAGCCGTTAAACGCTTTGCCTAAGTCGTCTTCGGATACGTTTACGCGAACGTTGCCTACATAGAACTTAGTGCCGTTGTAGCCGATTTCGAAGGTGTTGTCGCTTAAAGCGAAGCCTTGCGGAATGGTTCTGTCTGCATCGCCGAACAAAATGCTCGCGTTCGTGCCCTGCCCGTTGATAACGTTAACGGTAACAGCAATATCGTCGTTTTCGGCGTCGGTAAAGGTTACTTTTAAGGCGCTAAAGTCGTCTTTTTCGGCGTTGCCTTTGATGAGAACGCGCGAATCTACCGCGATTACGGAGTTGGCAAACGTCCAAGATACGTCGCCGCTTTCGGATGCCGTTACGGCTAAGCCTTTATCGCTTCTGCTCGTGGAGAAATTATCCCCGCGGAATAACTTTTCTATCTGGAATTTGTCGAGCAGGCTATACGGATAAATAGTTTCGATTCCATAACTTTTCGTGCTGTTTCCCGCCTTAAAGGTTAATGTGGTTATTTCGCCGTCGCTTACGTTGGGAACGGTGAATTTTTCGCCCGCGTTATATTCGGTTCCGTTTAAAACGAGGACCGCTTTTACTAAAGTTTTTTCGCCGCTAGAATAATCGTTTGCATAAACTTCGGGAACTACGTAGCTCATGCCCGAAATTAAATATTTCGGCATTACTACTTCGTCTACGAATACGGGCTCGGATTTAGCGGTTACGTTTATCTTGAAAGATTCGCTAGCAGTTAAATTCGTTACGTCGCTTACGGTGTAAGTAATCGTCCATTCGCCGGCTTTTTCGGGAATAAACAAGTTGCCACCAAGTGTAATCGTTTCGTTTCCTAAGGTTGCGGTGAGGACAACGTTAGTGTCGCCGCTACCGCCGCTAGCGGAAAATCCGGGGAGATTTACGCGCTCGCCGCAAGAAGCCTCCGTCGGTTTTTCGCCGCCTATCGTTATGGCAAGCGGATTTTCAAGCGTTTTAACCGAGGTTACGGAACAAACTTTTTTGGCTTCGTTTCCGAAATAGTCCTTAGCGGTGTAAATTACCGAATAGGTACCTACGTACGATACGTTGAATCTGCCGTTTTTAACAGCGCATTTGATGCGGTTAGTTTCGCTTGAATAGTTGTAATAAACTTCGGCGCTTACCGAAAGGTCGCCCGCGTATTCGTCGAACGCGGTTGCCGAAAGTACGGGATAACTGCCCCCTACTACCGCTTTGGGCGCGTAGTTTCCGTTTTCGTCTAACATGCCGAGCGAATTGTCGACGGCGATGACAGGAGCTTCGGTATCGGCAAAAGAGTTATCTGCCGATAAATCGTCGTAGCCGTAAACCGAAAGCAAGCAGAAGTTTGCGCTTTCGCCGCTGACGCCCTCCACCGTTACGGTGAGCATGACTTTATCGCTCTTAAAGCCCTTCCATACGGGTTCGCTCGCGTGGAGATCGGGATCGTCGAGGTCGGTAACCATCGTTCCGCCGACAAAGATTTGTGAGGTGACGGGATCGTATCTGACCTTGAAGGGATTACTGTTCGAAGGAGCGGGCTCAGATCCGTTGTCCGTACTCGTACGCCAATAACCGGACATAGCGCTAAAGCTGTGTTGACCGGGATAACCGAAGCCGTCGCCGTGGTGGAATTTGCTACCTTCGTAACCCGAACCTACTTGATCGTTACCCCAAGCAGTCCAATAACTTATGGCTTTTGCAAACTCTTCGGAGCCTTTGGATCTTCCCGCGCGAATAGATAAAGTTACTTCGGGATTGTATACGTCGGTGAAAGTAAAGGTTATCGCGTCGAAATCGGCGGAACCTTGGTCTTTAGGTTCGATATATCCCGAAACCAAAACCGTGTCGGACGTGATAGACGAAACGTCTATTACCCTGCCGAAGGTTAAGCTGTCGCCGCGAACTAAAGATACGAGCAAGCCGTCGGTTGCGCCCTTGGACGAATCAGCCAAAGCACCCGCTCCGTAAGAAACGGAACTCTTCGAGTTGCTTACTTTGAAAAGCTTGTCGTTTACGGTGAAGGAAACGCTGTCTTTATAGCGCGTGCCGCTTTCGTCGCGCGCTTCGAACGTGAGCGAGTAGTCGCCCGCAAGCGTGAGCTTGGCTTGCGGATATTCGCTTGTTCTTACCTGCGTGGATCCGTCGGGATAAACGAGCTTTACGGTTGCCGCGTAAGACTTGCCGTCTACGCTTACCGACCTTGCGGGCATATCGAAAGAGTCGCCGATCGTTAAATCGGAAGAAACGTCGATAACTTCCCACGTTGCGCTTTCAGACGAGCGCGAATTTGCTTCCGCCGCGACGAGTATCGCCGAGGTCGATAAGCAACATACGCATATCAACGTTAAAAGCGTGATGATTACTTTTTTTCTCATTAAAATCACTCCTTAATTTTAATTTTTTATTGTTTTGTGTTTTGGCTAAATTTTTGCGGTTTTACGCAAATTTTAACCCTTTACTCCGCCGACCGTGAGATTTCCCATAAGCTTGTTTTGGAAAATCAAGAAGAGTACGGTCACCGGGAGCGCCGTATATACGGTTGCCGCCATCGCGGAAGGAATATGTTTAGGATTAAAGCGCCCTTCCATAGGCGGATTGCCGTTTATCAATAGGTATAAACCGTAAGAAACGGTGGGCTTCGAACCCATATATACCATCGGGGTTTGATAGTCGTTCCAAAATTCGACGAATTTAATTAAAAATACGGTTAAAATCGTGTTTTTTACGAGAGGAATCGCTATTTTGAGCAAAACTTGGAAGTCGTTCGCTCCGTCGATAATGGCGGCTTCACTAAACGATTTTGGCATAGATTTAAACATTCCGTAAAAAACCAAAAAGTATAACCCTAAAAAGTTAGCTTTCATAATCCATACGCCGTAATAAGTATCTAAAATTCCCAACGCTTTTACAAGCCTTATTTCGGAAGACATAGAACCTATTATGGGGATTATCATGACGACTATTACCGTGCCGTATACGATTTTAGAAAATTTGTAATCGTATCTGGCGCACAAATATGCGGTAAGACAAGGAACTACGGTGTTCGTTATGGCGCAACCTATCGCGTATAAAAGCGAGTTTACGTACATTTTAGGCATGGTAACGTATTTATCCGCGCCGCTTAAACCCGTATCTATCTTTAAAAAATTCCAAACGTTTCTGTAAGTGTATAGCCATGGACTACCCTCTTGTTCGGCAAGTATAACGGACAACGCCGCGTCTGATTCCCACGAGTTTTCGCTACTTAAAAGAGATTTGTAAAAACTAAAATTCGGGAAGCCGAACATGTCGTAAGTAAATAGGTCTTTATCTACTTTAAAAGACGAAATTACAGCCCAATATAAAACGTAAAGTATGGATAAGCAGTAAAGCGCCAAAACCACGAGCATGATTATCGTTAAAGGGGACCACGCGCTTTGAAGTTTGCTTTTTCTTTTTGTTTTTTCCATTTTTGATTCCCCCTTTAATCTTCGCTGGGACCGAATTTTTCAAGTCCTTTTCTTACTAAAAACGTAAGAGGCACTACGACCAAAGTTATAATTACGCTCATCGCAGAATAATACGGAAGTTGCGGAATGCCGCCCGTAGAAAACTTTGAAACGACTTCTACGAATAAATAGTAGCCCATGTTTCTTATCGCGGGGTCCGAATTGGTGCCGCCGTACAAGCTGTAAAGCCCTTGTTGGTTAGAACAAATTCCCGCAAATCCGGTAAGTAAAAAGGTCGAAACGGTAGGCCACGAATGCGGCAAAGAGATATACCAAAATTCTTTTAGCCCGGTCGCGCCGTCGATATGAGCGGCTTCGGTTATTTCGGTATCGATTCCGCTCATTCGGTTCGAATACATCAAAACCGTCGTTCCGAAACCTATCCAAGTATTAAAAAAGAATACCGCCAAAAACGAGTGCCCGCTGTTTTCGTTTAAAACCGAAAATTTCGGAATTTCACCCGTGATTTTTCCGATTAATTCGGGTAACGCGTCGCTACATAAAAAGCGATATATGGTACCCATAACTATGCCCGATAAAATAGAGGGCAAAAACAGCATGACCTTAAAAAGGCCCGCGCCGAAACATTTTTTGTAAATGTAATACGAAAAGAACAAGCCGAGCGGTACGCCGACCAGTAGCCCCAATACGTAGAATTTAATAGAAACGCCTATTAATTTTCTGAATTCCGTGCCCGCAAACCATTTTAAAACCCTGCTGAAGTTTTCTAAAGTAAATTGCGAAACCGTAGCACCGCCGTTAGACCCTACGGCATTAGGATCGACGTAACTGATTTTTTGAAACGCCATAAGTATAGAGTTTCCGTTTACGCCTATATAGAACACCAAAAACTGGGCAACGGGCCATATCATAAGCAGGCAATAAAATATCAAGGAAGAATTTATTTTAAATTTTCCTTTTTTATTTTGCTTTACGTTTTCCATAAGTTTGCTTCTCCCCTTAATTAAGTTTCTCCGCGGGCGGGAGCCGCCCGCGAAGCTTTTTTTAATGAGTTACTTTGCTAATTTAAAATTATTTTGCAAGTTCGGGCCAACGAGTACTCTTAGCGTAAGTGTACATTCCGTTAAAGTAAGTTACCGCAGAGGTACCGCCCTGGAATTTATCGAAGGGAATAGTTGCAGTAGTTCCGTCTAACGTCGCGTTGAACACGTAATTGTAGTTAGCGAAAGTGGTTTCGTTGTTTTGATAGAAAGTGCTCTTAGAGAAAGAGTGAATAACTTCGGATTTTTCTTGCAAGGTGATGATAGAACGTCCGTAAGTAGACATTTTAGCCTTATCTTCATCGCTTACGGTGTAGTTAACAGCCTTGGTAGTATCCGTAATAGTGGTGAATTCGACCAAAGATTCGTCGGTGTAGCAGAATTGAATGAAATCGATAGCTACTTTCTTAGCGTCTGCGCTGATGCCCTTACCTACGAAGCAGAGCGAGCTGTGCGTATCGAGCATAGAATAGCCTACGCCGCTTTGTAAATCGGTAGCTCTTTTTGCCGCTTGTTCTTCGGTAGCCGCAGGAAGAGGCATAAATCCGTATTTGCGATCTTTTCTGGCAGGTTTATTCTTAAGTTCTTGATCGGAGAAGGTAGAATCGGCTTCGTTTTCCCACCAAACACCGTCCATGAGCATGGCGATTTTGCCGTCTTTTGTGCCTTTGATAAAGTTATCTTGCGCGTCGAATTGAGTGCTACCGTCTTTGCTGTAATACCAATCGTTATCGACGATTTCTTCCAAGAAAGAAAGCGCGTAATATTTGCCCGCTTGTTTAGCGAGTTCGTAGCCGTTTGCTTCGGTTATTACGGTGTCGCCCAAAGAAGTAACCTTTCCGTCGGCGCTTACGGAAACAAGGTTTTTAGCAGTGCCGTTGAAGGTGTAATTGAGCATCATTTGCTCGGACCCTTCGTAAGAAGCGGCGAGAGATTGCATAAACCAGTTGAGATAAATGCCTCTGTCCTTGTTATCCCAAGTAATGGGGTTAACGCCGCCTTGCTTGATAAAGGCGCAAAGCATAAAGAATTCTTCGTAAGTGGTGGGAAGACCGTCGTCGTCGGTACCCTTAACGCCGTCGGGACCTTTGCTCTTTTCGGAAGCTACTTTCGTAAAGCAATCTTCTAAGTCAGCGGTGTTTCCGTCGTAAGAATAGCCGTCTTTAATCCAATAACCGTTTTTATCGAATAATTCGATATCGTAGTTGATTCCGACGTAACCCGCATAGTGAGGAACGCCGTAATATTTGCCGTCTACGTTATAGAATGATTGTTGTTCGTCGGATAATTTGCTCAATAACGTTTTGCCGGGTTCATAGGGGTTATCGTTAGTTAAAGCCGCGGTTATATCTTCGAGCATGTTGCCTTGACGGAGATAGTTCATATACCAAACGTCTTCGTGAAAATATACGTGGTTAGACGCGAAGTTGTAAGTAGTGCTCATATCCGCCAAAGTCTTTTTAACGGGGTCGATAACTACGTCTATGCCGTCGTAAGTTTTGCCGTCTACCGTAATGGTTTTGCCTGCGTTTGCCTTTTCGTAACGATCGGCAACGGCTTCTAACCAATCGGTGCCGTAACCGCCGTTAAAATTGAATACCTTTAATTCAAAAGGATTGGTCGTTCCTACGGGTTTACTTCCGCCCGGGGATGAGGGCTCGCCACCGGTGTTCGTGGTGCCGCCACCGCCGCCACAACCGACGAGCGTCGCCGCCGCTAACAGTAAGGACAAGAGTTTTAAGTGCTTTTTCTTCATTGTATTTTACTCCTTATACAATTTTTTTTAATTTAACCGCTTTTGCGGTGAAATCCGTCTTTTTTCGCGGCTTTTTTATTTTATTTGCCGCTTTTTCAGTTTTTGTTTTTTCGGCTTTTGTTTTTCGTTTTATGCCGATTTTTTTACTTGCCGAGATTTGCTTTATTTTATACGCACATTTCGGCTTCTTCGATAAGCGTTCCGCTTATAAAGCGAAAAGTTTTTACTTCGTATTTGCCGAAGCTTGCGTTTAAACTCGCTTTGCAAAATTCGATTTTCGCAGTCGCGGGCTTGTTAAAGTTGTTAATAAAGCGCAAAATATAGCCTTCGCCTTCTTCCGCCTTTTTAAAAGCGGTTAAACTTACGTTTTTATTGTCTACGTTAAAGGAAAATTCGCTTTCCTTAT
Source organism: uncultured Acidiphilium sp. (assembly GCA_964452295.1). Lineage (GTDB taxonomy): Bacteria > Bacillota > Clostridia > Christensenellales > Borkfalkiaceae > HGM11416. Next base: position 29,245 of record CAYVKZ010000007.1, on the reverse strand, counting down.
TATTTATTTCGGAGGGGAACACGTTTACCGCATAAGGCTTGCGATTGAACTCTAAAGCTTTGTTCGCAAGCTCTCTTTCGTCGCAAACGACTAAACGGAACGAATAATTATGCACGCCTTGGTCGATTTTATGAGTAAATCTGTCCGTAGGGATAATCTGTCTGTCTAAAATGGGGTGAGCGCAGTAAGTCGCTCCGCGAACGAGCGAGGCGTAAAACGCGCCGTTTTCGTAGCTTCCGCCATAACAACTTTCGTTTATAAGCCCTATTACTTTCTCGCCGCTCCTTATGCCGACGAAACGCTGATATACGTTTTCTCTTCCGTCGGTGAACAGCTCGTCGGCGCCGAACGCCACCTGCCCTATCACGCCGCCTTCGTTTTTAGCGGGCAGACGCAATTTGACCATTTTGTTAGCTTCGTTAAAAAACAACTCGACTTTTACGTCTACCTCGGGCGCGTTTTTGTAAATTCTGTATTCTACGCGCGCCTTGCTGTCGCCATGCTCGAAAAACGCCTCTACTCCGAGATAAATTTCGCCGTCTTCGATTATCTGAACGCTTTCCATTCCCTCGAATACGCCGCTAGGCTTGCCGCAAAGATTGAAAGGCTTTTTGTTTTCGCCCATCGCCTTTTGCTGATGCGGTCCCATTCCCCAAGGATCCGGATTGTCGTCGTACATGTACAGCTCGAATCCGTCTTTAACATATTCGACTCCGCCATAGCGATAGCTTTTTAACAGACCCGTCGTTTTGTCGATTTCAACGTATTTTTCGCCGTTATTATATATAATGTTTCGTTCGTTTTCGGTTTTTGTTTTTTTCGCGTTTTCCGTTTCGGGGCTTTCCGTTTTCGGACGTTCTTCCACGTACACTGAATAGCGCTTCATTTCCATCGGCGGAAGCTCCGCTTCGAAAACGACTTTTTTGCGCCAATCGAGATTTATGGTGCTGTCCTCTTTAACGCGCTGACTTTTCACCGTGCTTTCGCCGTCTTTGACGGTTATTATCAAGTCGTTGCCCGACCAGTTTTGATCGGCTAACATAAACTCGCACTCAACGCTCGTTTTTAGCGTATACGGATGCGGATTGAATACGAGCACCGGATATTCGCCCTCTTTCGAGCACGGTTGACCGTTCATTAAGGCAAAGTATGCCTTGGTTTTTATCTTCGTTGCGTCGATATAACCGTGGTCGAAGGCTTGCAGACCGTTGTCTTCGCCCGCCTTTACGCAAGAACCGGGAAGCACGTCGTGAAATTCGCCGGTCATTAAGTCTTCGAAACAGCCGCGGAGTTTTTCTTTGGGATATTCGAGCAAACCTTTCGCACTCGCCACCGCCGACATAATTTCCGCCAAATATAGCTCGTTTTCGAGCTTTATATGCCGCTGTTTGACTTCAATCATCGAAGTGTAGCACCCCGGCATAGAAATGTGTAGCGATTCGGCTAAATCGATTTTCGGCTTGGCTTCCGCAAAAAACGCCTCGGGATAAGAATGAACGAACTCGAAATCTTCGTCCGTTTTTATAAGCTCGGAAATTTCGGACAGGTCTTTGTCCGAAGGTCCGCCGCCGTGGTTGCCTACACCCCACATTACCAACCCTTCGCCGTCTAAACACCACTCCGCCTTGCCGCGAATGTCCTCGGCGGATTTGCCGAGCTTGGTGCTGTAATTGTGCTGAGTTCTAATCGCTTTTATAGAACTTCCGTCTACTCCTACCCAATTAAACAAATTATACTCGTAACGCTTTTCGTAAGTGCACGGACGACACACGATTACACTGTTTTGCCCGCACTTTTTTATTATTTGAACCAAGCCGCGAGTGTGCCCGAACGCGTCTACGTTGAACGCCGTTTCGGGCGGCTCTATGCCGAATTTTTGCTTGAAATATTCAAACCCGTAACGAATCTGCCTTACGAAACTTTCGCCTAAGGGCATGTTGCAGTCAGGCTGTAAAAACCAGCCGCCTATTATCCGCCATTTGCCTTGTTTTACAAGCGATTTTATCTCTTCGAACAGCGGCGGATCGTATTCTTCTACGTATCTGTATACCGTTACTTCGTTATGACAAAAAATATAGTCGTATTTTTTAGCAAGTTTTACCGCACTGCGAAAAGTCGACAGCGTCGCGCTTACGCCCTCTTGCCAATCCCACTGCCAAATAGGATCGATATGCGCGTTGCAAACCATGTGAATTTTTTTCTTGGGTTTTTCGCTCATAACAGTAGTTTCCTCCTTATAAGCAATTTTATTCCGTACTCAACCGAGTACGGAAAAGGCATATGCCTTTTCGATTTTTCGATTTTTTCGCGAATTTTAAGTTGCGCGCTTTCGCCCTTTTTCGCGATTTTTAAATTCTATCGTTTTAATCGGCGAATTATATTACGTCTAAAATTTCGCTAAACGTATTTACTTTTTTATGACACAACCAGTTCGCTCCGCTACTTGCGATATTTCCGCTTTCTAATCCTATCACCGAAAAACCCGCAAAACGCAACGCAAGCGCCCCGGCTGCCGAATCTTCTATACCGACGATACGCTCGGGGTCGGATATCTTTAATCCGTTATACGCGGTTTCGGTGTATACCCAAGGATGCGGCTTCGCCGCCAGCTCGCCTATGGTTCCGTACTCGCCTACGTCTTTACGCCTTCCGCCCGTCATTATGCAATCGTAAAACTTTAGCGGATCGCCAAGCCCTATCGTACGGAATACCGATGTTATTTCGGGTATCGCTTTATAATCCAATCCGCTCGTCACTAAGCCGATTTTTATATTTCGCCTTTTCAGCTCGAGCAAAAATTCTTTTAGCCCCGCAGTCGGTTTGAACGCGTCCGTTCTGCCCTCGCCGCGCATTATTTTAGCCAATTCTTCTTCCGAAATGCCGTGATAGATTTTCAACGCCTCGCGAAGGTCCGCCCCCGCCGCGTATTTATCTATCGCGTAGCGCAAGTGATCTGCTGTCGAAAATCCCGAAACAAACGGAATATCCTCTTTTATAAAAGCAAAATCGTTGTCGCCTGTCAACCTTGACATCGTTCTTTCGATTATATAAACCCAAAACTCTTCGCTGGTAACAGTAGTGCCGTCTAGATCCATAAGCACGGCTTCGACAGGCGTTTTCAGATTCACGTTTTTTATCTTGTATTCGACGTCAACGCCGTTTCCGCCGACTCTGCCGAATAACTCGTTATCTCTTTTTATAAAATCCACGCAACCGATTTTTTCGGGAATTTTTTTTAAATCGTCGCCGAAAAACGCTTCGTTTTTATTTTCGCAAGTTAGGCTCATCTTTTAATTTCCTTTGCAAAATCGGTAATCTCGAGCTTTTTTTCGTCCGCGCCGCCGCTTATATAAACGGTTTTTTGCTCGCCCGCCTCTAAATCGAAGTAGTTATCCGAATACGAGTATTTTTCGTTTTCGGGAAGGCGCAAAATCACGCCTTTTGCAAACTTTTTAGCCGTAATCGTTACCGCAAGCATTTCGCCTTCGCTCTTAATCATATACGAATAATCGCTTTCGAACGAACTGCCCTTCCACATTTCTTTAGACCAAACAGTGTTAACGTGCTCGTCGTTTAAAGCTCCGTCGGCAAAAAGATAAACGTTTTCGCCGCCCGATTTTTCTTTTATCTCCTCGAAATATACGCCGTTTGCACCGACTTCGACGTGCGTTTTCTTACTCCATAAAACTTCGCCGTTTAACCTTTTCAAACCGTAAACAAACTCGCCGCTTAAAGCTTCGTTTCCGTCGTTTATAACGGTAAATCGAACAGCTCCGTCCGTTTGCACGAAGGTCGCCACCCTTTTTGCGTACGACTTTTTCATTTGATAATACGCCTGCTTCGGTTCGCCGTAATAATTGACCACAGCCCACGTCGCAGAAGGCCATATATCCGAATACATCCAGTTCATAAAACCGCCGCACTTCGATTTGTTCGCCCTCGCAAACTCTATCTCGGCACGCAAAAGCTCGGCATGAACGGTCATGCTTTTCGCTATGAATTCTTTAAGCGAGGCGCTTTTGCCGTATAATCCGTCCGAATAAAACTTTTGGCGAGCGGTAAAAGGCATTTCGACGCTCGAATACGGATTGTCCATCAAGCGGTCTTCCCAATATTCGTTCATATCCCAAAACTTGTCTTCGGGAAAAATTTTCTTGTACGTTTCGATTGTGTCGGCGCCCATCGCCGCGCACTCCGAAACGAAGGGAACAAGACTCTTTTCCACGTTGTTGCGATATTCGTCGACCCCCGTCGTCAACGTTTTTTCGTAACTGCCCGCGTGCGACTCGCCCGAAGTGCCGTCGTTGCCTATGTCCGTTTGCGAACACGGACTTTGTTTTGCGTATGGGCGTGTGCCGTCTAAATTTTCGATAAGACCGCGCAAAATTACTTCTACGAAATAGTCGCCTCGGCAAATTTGCAAACCGTAAGAGCCTGTTTTTTCGTTTCCGCCACACCAATATACTATGGACGGATGGTTGCGCAATCTTTTTATTTGATAAGTTATTTCTTTGCGAACGTTATTAACGAAAGCCTCGTCGTCTTCGGGAATGTCGGAGCAAGCAAACATCATATCTTGCCATACCATAACGCCGTAACGGTCGCATAAATCGTAAAATTCGTCCGTTTCGTAAGCGCCGCCGCCCCAAACGCGGAGCATGTTGAAGTTTCCCTCTTTTGCAAGCCGCACGAGCTTTTCGTACTTTTCGGATTTCGCCGTGCCTTTAAAACATTCGCACGGAACCCAATTCGTACCTTTTATGAATATCTTTTTGCCGTTGATTACGAAGTTGTAACCTATGGTGTCTTCTCCGGTGGGCTTTTGATCGAGCTTAACTTCGCGGAAGGCAAATTTTCCTTGCCTTTCGTCTACGACCTTGCCGTCTTGAATAAGCTCGATTTTGTAAGCGTAAAGCGGTTGCTCGCCCGCACCGGCGGGGTACCAAAGCTCGGGATTTTCTATAAAGAAGTTTTTAAAGTTCTTTTTGCCGATTATAACGCTTTCTTGAGTTTTTGTCCGTGCAGTTTCGAGCGGCACGTTAGGCGTAAGCGCCACGGTGTAGCGCAAAACGTCGTTTAGCCTTGCGATATCGGGCTGCTTTAGCGTTTTCCCGTAGCTGTCCATAGTCGCGCGAACGGTGTAGTTAAGCTCCGCGCTTAACGTTATCGAGCCGTCGTTAAACGCTACGTAAGACACGTCGCTTATTCTGTTTTTGCAAACGCCTTTTAAGCGTACCACGCCGCAAATTCCGTACCCCGGCATATCCGGCGCCCAATCCCAACCGAAATGACATTGAGTTTTTCTTATAAACAAACGCTTGGTGTTGAAAACTCCGAAATAGCCTTTGTCGTCGATGCCGTCCATGACATTTTTCGTAGAACGCATCTCGACGATTAAACGGTTTCCCGACTTTTTAAGCAAGTCTTTGACCGAATACGTGTGCTTTAAAAACGCGTTTTCGGTCGAACCGAGAAAAGAATCGTTTAAATAAATATCCGCAAAAGTATCTATCGCGTCGAATTCGAGCAAAACTTCTTCAGCCGAAGATATCTCGCCGTCTACGTCAAATTCGGCGGAATATTCGAAGTCGCTTTCCTGTATCCAGCCTAAATCTTTGTGGTTTAATCCGTAATAGGGATCGGCTATAACGCCCGCCTTATACAAATCGGCGGTTATATCCCCCGGAACGGCGGCTTCTATCCTTTTTTTGCAATCTAGATTGTCGTTTTCCCCTTTTATTCTTAATTTCCAACCCGTAATTTCCATAATCATATTCTCGTTTCTCCGTGTTTTCGTTTTGCAGCATATTTTCTTTTCGCGTCTTTAATTTTAAGTTTTACGCGAAATGTTCGGATTTTTTCAAGTTTTTTAATTTTAAGACGTGCTTTTAAAAATCGTCAAATTTTTGTAATTTATATATGTTTACGCGTATGCTTGAGCGCGTATCTGCGCGCACGCCTACGCATGCGCAAGCCGCGCGAAAAATAGTCCGCTACCATTTTGCGTATAAATTGTATCATGCTTTTTCGCCACATTCAAGTTCTATCTTCGCAAAACCTTATTCAAAAGTTGCAACTTTTTAATTTTCCTATTGACATTCGACGGTCTTTGTATTAAAATACTCTCGGCTGTAGAAATTACGCATCGATTGAAAAGCCGATACGATCTTTCTCTCGTAGCCGATTGGGGGAGCCGCATTATGAAAAATCAACAACCTATTTATTCTACGCGCGCGCCGATTAACGAAATCGAAACGGTGGCGGAATACGAAACGGCTACGCCGTGGAAGTCTTCACAAATATCTTTTTATTACACTAACTTCGATTATCCTTTTTTACATACGCATAGATATTGGGAACTTTTAATTATTACAGACGGTGCGGTCACTCATCGCCTGAACGGGCATCCCTTCCTTATGCAAAAGGGAGACGCATGTCTTATTCGCCCGCAAGACAAACATAAGCTGAACGCTTATAAAAGCAACTCGGTACAAACAATCACTTTTATAATAAAACCCGAGTGCATGCAGGCGCTACTTACTTTTTTCGACTTAGACGAGCTGAGCCTTCAGGGCGATTTGTCTTTCACGCTTAGCCCTATCAAGCTGAACAGTTTGATGCGGGGAACTTTGGTTATTCAGTCTATGGCGTTTAGCGATTTAAAGGATAAAGAAACGCGTTGCAGATTGCTTTTTACCGAGCTGTTTTCGGCTTTGATAAACCAAAAAATTGTCAAACTTAAAAAAATGCCCGACTGCGTAATTCAAATTTTGGAAACGCTTTCTAACCCACTACTACGCGAAGTTTCTATTAAAGAAAACCTCGTTCAAAGTACGAACTACAGCTACTCTAATCTTTTGCGTATCTTTAAAAAATATACCGGATATACCATAACTCAATATATCCAGACAACTAAAATCAACTACGCCACGGAACTACTTAAAAATTCAGAAATGCGCATTATAGAAATAGCCGAAACCATAGGTTACGACTCGATTGCAAATTTTAATAAAATATTTAAGCGACACGTCGGATTAACTCCTACGGAATTCCGTAAAAAATACAAATTCACACCCGATAAATAGCTCGCGACAAACTCAAAAAAACAATAATAAATTTAATCCGTAAAACAAAAAAAGCCCGCCTATAGGTCGATTATCGACACTTTGGCGGGTTTTTATATTATGTATAATTATCTATTAAATACAATTTGTACGCGCCTTTAAATTTCTGCGTACACGTTTCTTCGTTCCGCAAAATTATGCGATGCTTTCTGTGATTTAGATTTTTTAACGCTGTAAGATACTCTACCTTCAAAACAGATTCGCCACCATATCCGGCGTAAATATCGACAAAACGATAACGGATATCAAACCTAAAACGACTCCGACAATATTTTTAATCGTTAATTTTTCTTTATATACAAACCAACCGACTAAGAGCGTCATGCAGGTGGCGATTGACGCCGAAACGGGAAATAACATTACGGTATCGATGCTTTTCCCCAAATTCGTTATCAATAAATTTATCATAAAAATCGCAAACGCTAATAATGCTCCGTATAAATATAACGTTTTATTTAATCGACAAGTTTTTATCGGTGCGTTGTCGTTAAAAGTGTTTTTATTTGCTATGTACATAAAAAACAAACCGATTAGCATAATTATCGCACTGCATAAAAACATAAAAAACGAATACCATGCCGTATTTCCGCCCTGTACGTTTAGAGAGAAATATTTTTGCGATATTTCCACTCCGCCCTCGGCGAACATGCTTACAATCAATAGAACCCAAGTTTCCTTGGGTATTTTTTGTTTTTCTACCGCGTCCTCTGTTTTTTGAGCAGAAGAAATCAAATACGCCGATATAAAAAACAATATAAGCCCGACGCCCTGCAAAATGCTCATCGCCTCATGAAAAAACCACCAGCTTAACAAACAGCTGATTAGCAAACCGCCGTATTGAAACATGCTACATACAACCAGTTTGCAATGTTTGATCGCCATAAGTCCGGTATAAAACTCTAACATAAGAAAAACAGCCGTTACTAAACCGCATAAAATCGTTTGCAACGACAATCCGCGAAAGCCCGAAAAGCAGACCGTAATAAAAGAAAAAACAGCCGCTAACAATTCATAATAAATACCGTATAAAAAAAAGATTTTGCTATTCTGTACTTCGTTACTTACTCCTTTCGTGCATACAGACTGAATAACGCGCATCCCCGCAATTATGACAAAGCATACGATCACCAAAAACATATTGCCTCCGTTTTTTATTTTTACTTTCGCGGAATCGGAAGTACGTCTACAATTTCCCTTTCCTTGTATTTTCCACGCGTAAAATCAGGGACGTCGATCGGCATTCCGCCTTTCGCAATCGATTCTTCAGACAAAGCGGTTACGCACATCATAGCGCACGCTTCGTATACGTCAATCGGCATATCTTCATGTTTTTTTACCGCTCTGAAAAAGTTTTTTAACATGATATAATCCATGCCGCCATGTCCCGTTTTTAATTGTTCTTCCGTAATTGTTTTCCAGTCTTCCGGCAAGTAGTCTTTATATTTTTCTTGATTTTGAAAAATATCCGAATGAGTCAATTTCTCTAAATCTGTCGTTCCGTCCTCTAATACCACCGCTTGCAGCGTTTGACTATAATATCCTTTAGTTCCGCTTACAGTTATTTCTCTATCATATACGCGCGGCAAAGTCGTATCCAATTTTAACGTGACCAGTTCTCCGTTTTCGCATTGTAACATTGTCGTCACTACATCGCCCTGCTTAAACTCCGTCCCTTTTAAAGAAGACACTTCTTCATGCGCATCGATATACTCCGTTAATCCTTGAGCTTTCGAAGCCATAGAAACAAGTTTTGTAAACGTATTGCCGCGCGTAATCCCTAAAAGTTTAATAATAGGTCCTAGTTCATGAGTAGGATAATTTTCACAATTATGATTTTTATATTCTTCTAACCGATAATGTCCGCGTTTTAACCCTACCTCAGTAATTTCTTGCCTTAAATCATGACAATAAGCTCCATGACAATAAGAAATTTTACCGATTTTACCGTTACGAACCAACGAAGTTACCAATACTTCGTCTTTATAATAACAACAGTTTTCAAGAAACATAAAAGGCGTTTTAGTGCGCTCGTAACACTCCACCAATTTCCACATATCCGCAATATTGTGCGTGCCGCCGACCTCGATTGCCACGGGAACACCTTTTTCCATTGCAGAAAGCGCGACTTGCACATGCGTCGCCCAACTGGTAGAAACGATTACAGCATCTAAATCTCTATCCAAAACAGCATTAAAATCCAACGCCGTAAACGGCTCTTCCTGCCCGCTTTCCACGACGCGTTTCGACGCAAATTCTACCCTTTCTTGCGACCGATCGCACAATGCGGTAACCAATACGTCGCGATTAAGCAAAACGTTTCCGAGTAAACCGATCGACCCGTCCGACATTCCGAACGCCGCACCGCGTTGACCAAGCCCTATAATGCCTATCTTTAGCTTTTCCATAAATTTAGCCCCTCTTTAAAATACATAAATAATATAATGCGATCGCGCTCCAGCCATGACACAAACTTCCGTCTCCGCCAAACGTCGCTTCACCCTCTAACGTTTCCCACGTGGCAGTTGCCCCGCTACGCAGCATATAACCGTAATTTTTACGAATTTCAGCTAAAATCACATCGCGATATTTTTCTTTATTAGTTAAAATCATCGCGTCATATAAAAATGTTTTAGTCGCCAAAGAACATTCTTCGGCTTCGCCCGAAAGCAATTTTTCAATAATGCACTCGCGTTCGCTAGGCAATGCGCCGCCGGAAAGAATCGCAAAACTATTTCCGAGTTGGGTATACGTTTTATTATTTTTGGAAACAAAATACAACCCCTTTTCCTCGTCGTAGAAAGCCGTACGAATCTTTTCTTTCACTTCTTCCGTTCGCAAATCGGGAAGCGGTTCTTTTTGCACGATTCGGCAAATTTCCGTATATGCCTCAACCGATAATATGTATAAACAGTTAATAAACAAATCGGTGCTTTCTTTAATGCGATCGGCACCGTTTGACCAATCGTAAAAATTCCAATATCCGGCTTCAAGAAAATTTTGCACCAAACCGCCTTCTATCCTATCGGAAAAGACTTTTATGATATCCGTCATTTTTTGCATTATACATTCTTCCAGCTCGCATTCGCCGGAATACTTCAAATATTCAGCAACCTCGATGGGATAATAAAGCGAATAAGACGGAATCGCTAATTTCGTATCGCTCGGTGCCGTAATTGCCAATAAGCCGTCAGAGCGCCGATCTTGCGCAAAAAGCAAAATATTTGATTTTGCATATCGAAAATATTCTTTACCCGTAAAAGCATAATATCCGCTTAACATTTGGTTGCGAGAATCAAACGTATAAAGTCCTTGTTCGCGAAACGGACAATCTACAAAATGCTCGAACATGCAAAGCTTTAACGTATCGACGCAAAGCTTGTAAATGTCTTGTTCTTCCTTGGATAGTCGAGGTAAATTTTTATTTTCCTCCACGGGATAAAAAACCGAGATCAAAGACAGATCGGCAACCTCGATTTTTTCCTCCGCGATAATTTGCAGATACCTGCATCCTAACCTTAAAAAGGGATTGGTGTATTCGTTTTTCCCCTTTTTTATAAATAACTCCACACTGTAATCGTTTCCGCCGATCAAGCGCTGTACATTTCTCGAATTCACTCGTTCGCCAAAATTAATCGTTATACGTTGATTTGTTTCGGAGTATACATTTAAACAAAGAAGCCCGACCGTTTCTTTACCTAGATCGGCAAAAAACGTCCGCCCTCCGTGACGGCTTTCCGTAAAAATAGGTTCCGTTTTTTTTCCGTATCTCAATTTTTCATTGGGACGAGGATAGAAATTTTTTTGTTTCCGTACTTTTATCGCGGCGGAAAAATCTATCAAACATCCGTTTTTCCAATCATCCTCGCAGCTTAAATCGTACAAAAAACTAAAACCTAATTGGCTACTTATATTTTTTTTCCGCCCGCAAACGTATGCACGGCTTCGGCGCGCCAATATCTTTTCGTCGCTTTTCAGTACCGCTTTGCCGTCCTGCAAAAAAGCAAAAATAAGCCCCGGCGCGTCCGGATAATATTTTTGACTACCTACTCCGAAATACCAAACAATAATAGCGATTCGATTTTCGCCCTTCGTTAAAAACTCACTCACATCCAGCGTATCGTAAATTTTGTAATGAGGAAAATCTCCGTATTGATTGCTTGAGACGAATTTTCCGTTAATATATAACGCATAATCGCTATCGCACGACAAATTAAGAACTACGCGCCCGCCCGCATATTGCAATGGAGCATAAAATTCCGCATAATCGTCATTGCACGATTTTTCCGAATGCCATATCCATTCGGCATCGCAAAAAACGTCGTTTTTCATATCGTTTATACCTTTTTATCCGCAAGAATATTTTTAATCGTAGGTTCAATGCGCTCTGCCATGCGCCTTGCACCGAAATCGTTCGGATGCAAAGAGTCAGAAGTGCAGGCATATCGATCGTTTTCTCCGAAAAGCGTCGAACCGTCTATAAAATAAACGTTTCGATCTCCCCTTTCGATTGCATTTTTATACGTGCGATAAATAGTATCCCTACGTTTTTCGTCCTCTTCGTTCACTCCGAAGACATTCGGTTTTGTGAGCATAACCACAGGCGTAAAAGGTTGTTTTTTCCGAAAAGCCATAAAAAAGGCTTCGTGTGTTTTTTTCAAATATTCGATGTTCGGAGCGTTATGATCGTAATCATATACGAAAATGCTTTGCGAAATATCTCCGAAATATTCCGCCAAAACAAGCTCGCCCATGCAAGCCCCCGAAAATCCGAAATTATAATAATCCACGTTTAGATGATTCGATATGATTGCACTATATGCATTAAACGGCACGCAGCAAGATCCGCCCGCCGTAATCGAAGAACCGTAATAGACTATGGGAGCAACGTTTTTATATGGCGTAGGCGACATCAATTTTGCGCCGTCCTCGATTCCTATCCATACGTTTTTCACGATAGCGTTGCGAGGCAAATAAACGGTAACGTCTTCTTGCCCCGTTTTTTTCTTAAAAGGACATACGCCCTCTGTCGTAACCGCGCCGCTTGCAGGAGTCCATGCTCCGGCATAAAACGGATTCTTTCTATCCCCGAACAACACATGCAACGATTGTCCGGCAATCATAGACATACCGGTCGTAAAAGCCATCGGTTCGACTTCCATTTTTAAATAAATCGTCGGCGAATCCGTTCGAAAACAAATCCGCGCGCCTACACTGTAACGACGCATACTAGCCGCGCAAGGAGCCGTCTTTTCAAACTCTTTCGGCAATCTGTCAAAGCTTCCGTTTTTATAAAAAAGCGGCAAGCCATGCACCTCGACGGGTGATTCTTTACAATCAAAAACTTGCATATTCACCTCTTAAAGCTCTACTAGCCATACCGCCTCGCCCGGCTCTAACAACAAATCCAGCCTTCCGTTTTCAGAGCTTACCGACATTCTGCGTCCCCGCACGAGAAGGGTATATTCGGTTTGTTTTTTCTTTAAGCATAACGATACCGAATTCATTTCTTTTTTATGGGGATCGGTACAATTAAATACCATATACGCGTTCTTCTCTCCGTTTGAAAGCGAATTTACCAACACAGGCTTCGCGACGCGATACGATTCGAAAATATCGAGATCTTCCGAAACGAATTCTTCCAGCGCCGCATTTTCTTTATCCGACCCTAATAATTGCGAACCTATATACGAATAGTCGCCGATTTCCGCAAAGATGCGTCGAATTAAAGCATTGTTGCGTTGCGCTTCTTCGTAAAGCATTTTGCTTCCGTCGTCATCCATGATCGCAGTATCCGCTTGCACAAGCGCTCCGCGCGTTTGAAAACGCCAATAAGTATAATAATAAATCTTTTTTGCGCCGAATCCGAGCGCAAGATTTGCTTGCCAATTCAAATCCGCTTCGTCTAATTTCCGTTCGTTACCCTGACGATCCGCGGTATTCACGGCATACGACTGAATCGCCATATGATAAGGAAGATTATTCTTCTGACAGCGACGGGAAACAAATTGCATCGTTTTGATAAATTTCGGTTCTAAAGGCAATCCTTCCCAAAACTTGAACGGATAATCGTCGTAGCCGTAATATCCGAGCTCGGGTATCGACATGGCGTCGATATAGTTTCCGAAGGCATCGAAACTGTCCTTTCCTTTTCCGAGCGCGACTTCTTCCATAGGACCGCCGACAACACAGAATAAAGGATTAAAACAAGTATGCACGAACGCCGTCGGCAACACGCGCTTCATCGCTTTTGCAATTTCGTGCATGATTTCTTTTTTCGCGATAAACGGCTCGTCGATTACGGATACTCCGTAAAATGCTGGATGATTTTTATAATCTTTCAAGCAATCGGCTAAAAATTCGTCTAATTGCTTCTCCGTATCGAAAAATTCCCCGATGATGTTTTTCTGCGCCTTTACCGTAAGCGACAAAATCCGCTCATCGAACACAATGGCTCTAATGCCGCATTTTTCGCACAAATCGAGCATTTTTTTTAAATCGCTGCTTGCATAGTCTTCGCCGATATATTTCGTCTCTCCGGCAAAAATCATTTCGTCGAAACCGCAATCTTTATATTCCCGATAACGTTCCAACGTTCGAAAATCCTCTATAAATTTTTTTTCCGTTATTTCTTTTCCGTTATACGCGCGTATCCAACCGTTAATCGGCGGAGTCCATGCAGAAATACTTATCTCGTTCTTTTTCATAATCTTTTTCCTAATTTTAATTTATAAATCGATTTCCTGATCACCGTCTTTAATGACGTAATGTTGCGTCGCACCGATTTCGTCCATCCAGCCGCGCACCTCGATCGTTTTGAAAAAAGCCGTGTTATATCCCTTGCCTAAATCGTTGTTCCAAAGATAATCGGGCGTATTCCATAAACAAACTTTCGGACAAACTGCCTCGTAAAAACTTTTTTTCACGCCGCATTGCCCGTGGTGCGCCATTTGGCAAATATCCGCTTTGAGTTTTTCGGGCGGAAACGATGCCAATACCGTATCGCCGCCGCGTTCGCCGAGGTCGGCGCAAAACATAATAGTTTTATCCTTAAAGGTCATACGCATCACCAAAGATTTATTGTTGCAATCTTTTGCGCCGGTATGCACTTTCGCCGTATGTAAAACCTCGAAACGAAATTCGTCTATCGTGATTTCGTCACCGACTTCGGGAACGATAACCTCCCCTTCGTAAGTACTTAAAAAAACATAAAAATCACGCATCATATTAAAAATGATTTTGCTGTTTTTTCCGCTCTCTGCTATAATTTCTTCACCTGTGTAGAAAAAGTTGTAATACAACTTCTCCACGACCAAACTTTCGGGACGGTTGGTCATAATATCGGTAAAGCACTGTATATGGTCTTCGTGCGTATGAGTCAAAAACCATGCGTTGATCTGCGGCACTTCTTGCCCCGTAATCTCTTTAATTTTTTCCAAAAAATGCGGAACGCTTCGATCATGCCCGCCGTCAATCACGATTACGGTGCCGTTTTCCGAAGTAATTATAAAGCTATTTAACAAATCTTGCGTGCAATCTCCTTTGCCGCCGTTTAACATATAAATCGCATTCTTCATGTTTCACCTCTAAATTCTAATCGTTGTTTTTTCTCCGTGACGAACAACATAAACCGCTTCCCCGATTATCAATTGACCGTCCGTTATATCGGCAAATACGGAAACTTCGTTTTCTTTGCACTCCACCGTTAATCGTCCTTTTTTCAAAGGGACGGTAAGCGTTCCCCGCGCCAATTTCAAGTTCGGCTGTACGACGAAGCTCTCGCCGAAATTATCGTCGCGAATGCCGAAATAAAAACGAGGAATTACAAACAGCGGTCCGGCACCCCATATATGGCAAAGACTACGCCCGAACGGTCTACCGTACATTGCCGTCGCCTCTTCTTCCGAGGTTTCCCCTTTATACATCTCCCAAAACGTCGTCGCGCCGGCGCGAACCATACCGCCCCAAAACGAACGAAGCATTCGATCGCCCGCCTCGAACTCTCCGGTAGAAAATAACGTTTCCAGTACGAACTGTATCATAAACGGCGTAGACGACAAAACGATAGAATCGTTTTTGAAATTTTCCAAAATCAAATGCCGTTTTTTTGCATCGGCAAAATCGTATAAAACAGCAAACGCGTTGGCATGACAAGTAAAGTTTTCATCTTTGATACCGTCGTTCAGCGCGAAAACGTACGCGCCCTTTTGCTCGTCCCAAAACGCGTCGTCGATTTTCTGTTTCAATTCAGCGGCTATTTTTCCGTAGCGCGCGCCGTTTTTTCCTACGACGGAATACATTCCCTCAACCGAACGAAGTGCTTTCCAAAACAAAATCTGTTCCAAAGAAACCTCGCCGTTTTTGCAAGGCAATTCTCCCCAATCGACAAAAATCCAATCGACGAAAACACCGTCTTTTTTCTCGGAAGAAAGAAAACCGGATGAATTTCTGCGAGATAAACAAAATTCGATGTGTTCAGTTAAAATCGGCAAAATTTCCGTTAAAAATTTACAATCGCCGCTATGCAAATAGTATTCCCACGTCATATTGATCGCGTAAAACGTATAATCCATGATGTGGTTGACGTATCTCTTTACGGGCGATTTTCCGAACAGCGCAACGATGGAATTTTTAATCCGTTCTGCGTTGTATTGATAATAATACTCCGCTTTTTGCGCTTCGTATGCATCGCCGCCCCACAACCAACGATCTCGCTTCGCTCCATCCAAATAAAATTCTCTCGCGCACATCGAATAAGTATACAGGGAAACGTCGAATATCTTTTTTAACAATTCGTCGTCGGAAGAAAATTTCGTAATCGTTCCTTTCTCGTCATATTCTTCTTGCGCGGAAAATATATGCGCGCCGCCTACAACGCGAACATATCGAAACGCCTTCGATATTTCGCTCGTATGTACGCCGTCCTTCGGCAACGTAAAATTTTCGATTTGTTCGCAAAAATATTCGTTTGCATTTTCTTTATAACTTCCGAAATACGGTTTTTCAGCCAAAAGATTGATTTTGGAAGTATCGTTAAGCGCTTCGCGTAACGTTTCTCCGAAATAGAGCTTATATGCGCCCTCGCCTTTTAACGTAGCGAACGCGAAAATAAGTCTTCCGAAATCGTAAACCATATCTCCGTTGTGTTCGAATTTTCGGATATACTCTATAGGTCGTACAGGCAACGCGTAGGTGTTCGGCGTTCGATCGCCGCAGTTGCAAATTTCTGCGGGATACATATCGATTTGATTGTTTCCGACAAGTATACCCTCGTCCGACACCAATTCGTCGCCGTCTATTTTAATACAAGGCAAGCCGTCGGGATTATACACCCATATCTCCATATAATGTTCGCCTGCGGGCAAATCGATATCGCCGTCGAATTCATAAGAGTACCAGTCGTCTTCTTTTAAAACGGGGCGCTTAAAAAACACACTGATTCTGCCTTCCCATTCGATATGCAATTTTTGCGGCTTTGTCGCCGTAAAAGTCTTAAAAAAGCGCACGTTATGCCATGCGCTGTCCACACGCCAAAACGGAGCAATCGGAAAATTCCTTTGATATCTTCTTGTTTGTACTTTCTCCGCAAGAGATATCGCAAAATCCCCCGGATAACAAATCCACTTTCCTTGTTTCATAAAAACCTTTTCCACTCTTTTTTCTTTTTTTCAATATGGGGCGTAAGCGAATTGCCCACGCCCCGTACTGAAAAGTATCTGTTTTTGCCGATTTTATTCGGTTATTTTTTAATCTTCGTTATACGCTACTGCGAAATCGTCGAAATACAAACGGAAAGCACGCCATTTATCCGTATTCGAGGCATTTGCAGTTTCGCCGCAGTTGTAGGAACCGCTAACGCCCGTCGACCAACCGGAAGAAATCGTAAGCTTGCTACCGCTCGCTATCTCCGCTGCCGATACGTCTAAGGTAACCAACGTCCATTCGCCTGCTTTCAATTCGATATTTGTCTGTTTTACCGTATCGATCGTCGCGCCAACGTAATAAGACGACGTGTACGGATTGTAGATACGGAACGATACGGTTTTTACTCTCGACCAATCGTATTCTCCCGTGAAATCCGCGACAAAGGAAGGCCAGTTACCATACGAATTAAACGCATACGAATAATCTCCGCTGTATACGTAGTCTTTATTATAGTTTACGGAACCGTTTGAACCGCTTGCCGTAAATTGCGAAGCTTGCTTGTAATCGTCGCTTGTCGGTTTTTCTTTATCTTCAAAGACAAAATCATAGAAAGAACAATCGAAGGTTAATAAATCCGCTTCGTCATGCACTTGTCCCGTCGAGCCGATTGAGTCAGCCTGTCCGCTACTCGTCGTATAATGCGAAGTTCCTATCGCTACGTGTTTATAAGTCGCAAAATCGAAGTCTTCGGCATAAATCACAAACTGTTGCGTTTTGCCGGGTTCTACCATACAATAGCCGATTAATTTTCTGTTGGCGTCCGACATTTGAGTATTGTCGGATAACATATATACGCCGAACATAAACTCATACTCCGAAGAATTATTGAGCACCTTAAACGATAACGCTTTGCCGTCTGCCCATTCTAATTCGCTATAGCCCGTGAATATCGCATACGGATAACGATTTGCCGTCGTAATTCCCGATATGGTCGACACGATCTTGCTTTCGCCGCCGATAGTTTTTTCTTCCACCACGCCGCTTACGAAATTCGTATTTACCACCATCTTCGAGTAGAGTCCGATTTCTTCATCGGTATATTGTTCTGTCGCGAAATCGTCGAAATACAAACGGAAAGCACGCCATTTATCCGTATTCGAGGCATTTGCAGTTTCGCCGCAGTTGTAGGAACCGCTAACGCCCGTCGACCAACCGGAAGAAATCGTAAGCTTGCTACCGCTCGCTATCTCCGCTGCCGATACGTCTAAGGTAACCAACGTCCATTCGCCTGCTTTCAATTCGATATTTGTCTGTTTTACCGTATCGATCGTCGCGCCAACGTAATAAGACGACGTGTACGGATTGTAGATACGGAACGATACGGTTTTTACTCTCGACCAATCGTATTCTCCCGTGAAATCCGCGACAAAGGAAGGCCAGTTACCATACGAATTAAACGCATACGAATAATCTCCGCTGTATACGTAGTCTTTATTATAGTTTACGGAACCGTTTGAACCGCTTGCCGTAAATTGCGAAGCTTGCTTGTAATCGTCGCTTGTCGGTTTTTCTTTATCTTCAAAGACAAAATCATAGAAAGAACAATCGAAGGTTAATAAATCCGCTTCGTCATGCACTTGTCCCGTCGAGCCGATTGAGTCAGCCTGTCCGCTACTCGTCGTATAATGCGAAGTTCCTATCGCTACGTGTTTATAAGTCGCAAAATCGAAGTCTTCGGCATAAATCACAAACTGTTGCGTTTTGCCGGGTTCTACCATACAATAGCCGATTAATTTTCTGTTGGCGTCCGACATTTGAGTATTGTCGGATAACATATATACGCCGAACATAAACTCATACTCCGAAGAATTATTGAGCACCTTAAACGATAACGCTTTGCCGTCTGCCCATTCTAATTCGCTATAGCCCGTGAATATCGCATACGGATAACGATTTGCGGTTGTAATTCCCGATATGGTAGTCGCGATTTTGTTTTCGCCGCCGATAGTTTTTTCTTCCACCGCGCCGCTTACGAAATTCGTATTTACCGCCATTTTCGGATAAAGCTCCATTTCTTCATCGGTGTATTGCGTTGCTTCGAAATTCGCGAAATAGATACCGTTTGCCTTATAGCTCTCGAAATTGTCGCTACTATTGCTGAAGCCGCTGTCTTTCGCTCCGCAACCAACAAACAAGTAATCGCCGTCCGCATAACCGGAAACGTTAATCGAAACGGTGTTCCAGCCTTTTTCCAAGGTAACTAACTGCATACCGTATGAACCACCCGCGTTAGTAGGATCGGAAACGTTTCCGAACTTGAACCCTGCCGTTGCCTCAGTTGCGTTATAGACAGATACCGTGTACGATTTTATTTTGCTCCATTCCATTGTATCGGAATGTGTAAAGTAGAAGCGCATCCACGTTCCATTCGGTTTAAAATTCAACGCATGAATCATTTTGCCGTCTTTTTCGATTCGGGTATTGAGCAATACGGCACCGCCGTTGATTTCGGCAGCCATAAGAGATTCGGGAATTTTGTACGCTTCCGCTTCTTCCGCCGTTGCGTATACTACGTCATCGAAATACAATTCGATTTGCCCGGTCGTATAACTCTTTCCGCCGTTGTTTTCGTAACAAACCTCTGCAAATAAATATTTTTCGCCGTTAGACGTATTGGCGGCAAGTTGCTCCGCGCTAACGTATACGGTATTACGCGAATTACCCTCTAACTCCAATACGACGTTATTATTACCCCAAATATCGGTATGTTGAACCATGCCGCCGATTTTTACGTACGCTTTGGCTGCTTTTGCATTATAAATCGTAAATAAAAGTCCGTTCGTATTTGCCCAATCGACGCCTACGCTATTGAGGAATTTAACATAAGGGTGATCGTATTTCGCCACCGAACTAACCTTTAAACAATCTCCGTCGCCTTCGGCATGCGCTTCGGTAATCTCGAAGTCTCTACCGTTTACTTCGTACCCCTTGGCACCGGCTTCGTCTTCTTTACGGAAAGATTCAAAGATATTCGCATTACGAATATACAACGTAAATTCTTTCGTATCGCTGTTGTTACGGCTATCCTTCGCCGTCACCGCTACCGTATAATCGCCGAATTCGTCAGCGGTAAATTTTCCGTCCGTCAGCGAAACCGCTTTTTGCGTGGGAGAAGTTACCGAATAGGTTACTTCGACGTTTTCTTTATCCACAGCGTCGTACGCGGTGAAAAGGTTATCGAGTTCGATTTCATCGCCCGCAAACAGACGATCTGCGTCAACTCTTGCAATCGTGGGAGCCGTACGATCTGCCGAAGTCACGGTAAAATTCTTCGTTTGCATTACCGATTGTCCGTCGTCGTCTTGATAAGTAAAGGTCAACGTAATTTCGTAATCACCCAATTCATACAAAGGCAAAATTTTATTATCCAAGTCGAATTCGGGCGTTTCGCCGTTATATTTTACGGAAATCTCTGGAGAAATGTATTCGTCTCCATATTTTCCCCATATCGAACTCAAATCGAAATTCGTGCCGATTTCTCGCGTTTGGCTTTGCGTTTCATACCAGGAAAAAGTATTTTTAACCGCAACGGGAGGAGTGTCCGAATTTCCGGGATCGTCGGGATTGCCGCCGCTCGGTTTGCCTCCGCACGCACCGACCGTGGTACATAAAACAGTCGCCAAAAATGTTGCTAACAATAATTTAATTGATTTTTTCATCATTTTTCCTTATTTCTCCTTTCTTAATTATGCTACGTCCACGATTCTGAAATTATCGAAATAGAACGTTCTGTCTGCCGAACCTACCGCCGCCGCAGAATAGTGGAAGAACGGAATTTGATAGGTATACACGGTTTTTCCGTATTGAATATACGACGTCATCTTGTTGCCGTTGGTGTTTTTCGTCGATTCGTTCCACTCTTTAATCGGCAAAACTACCGTCACCCAAGAATATGCGGGGATTTCAAACGCTTTACCGTAACGATCGTAATATCCCGTCTGCGAATTATCGGGGTTACGGAAAATCATAAAGCTAAAGCTGAACGGAGCCTCGGAATCGTTATATACTTCGAAAGAAAGGGCTTTTCCGTCCATCTCGCTCCATTCGAATTTATGCCACAACTCGTCGGCAAAAGTAAATCCGGGGTTGCCGCTCGATAATCCTGCTTTTGCAACCACTTTCAACGATTTGTTCTTGCCTAACAAAAAATCATCCGACTCGCGATCCGCGCAATACAAAGGATTCGTATTAACGCTAAGCTCGGGACGATACCCGTCGATCGAGCCTACGCCGCAATTGGTATTTACCAAATATTCGTGATATCTTTCGTCAAAACTGCAAAATTCGTTTTCGCCGAGCGTAAGAGTGTAACCTTTCAATTCAAACGGCGTATATTCCG
This sequence comes from uncultured Acidiphilium sp., assembly GCA_964452295.1. Classification (GTDB taxonomy): domain Bacteria; phylum Bacillota; class Clostridia; order Christensenellales; family Borkfalkiaceae; genus HGM11416. The sequence continues at coordinate 8,080 of CAYVKZ010000007.1, read as the reverse complement.
CACAGAAATTGTCGATATAGAAAATATTATCGTTCTGAGTTTCTCTGTTTTCCGCTTTGGGGAATTTTACGTAAATTCCCTCTACGTTGCTCAAATCGTACACTGCAGACATCGCCGTCAAATCGTATTCTAATTCGATTTTTTGATGTTCGCCTTTCTTTACGAGAAAATCGACGTATTTCGTATTCGTTCCGTCTATCGCCAAAGCACAACTAATCGTTGCGTCCTTATACGACGCGTTGAACAAATCGAACGAAACAGACGTCATTTGGCTCGCTTTATGCTCCTTATGCCGATTGAGCGGCAACATAATATAAGTAGGCGCATTTCCTTGTCTGTAATCGCCGATAGGGTTCAATTTCAACGAAGAATTACCGCTCGTCACATATTGCGCGTCCGTAGAAATATCGGCTTTACCGAAAGAACCGTACGGACCATACCAACTTAATTCGTATAAGTCTTTAACGTCTTCGAAATCGTTAATAACCGCATGCGTGGGCGAAAATTCTGTTTCTTGCGGAGTAGACGTATCCACACCCGCGCTTGCCGAAACGGAAGGAATCACTCCCCCTGCCGTTAAGCAAAGCACCGCCGCTAATAACCTCGCTACGTGTTTTACATTTTTCCTTTTCATCTTTTTCCACCTCATCCGATTGTCGATATATTTTTAATTTTTACCGTAAAGTCGCCATGATCGCTTTGCGGTGTAAAGGTCAATCGCTTAATCTCTTGCAAAACGTTCCAATTCAAATCGTTCAATCGATCGATTCGAATTACATTTTCGCCGGGATGCATATATACGGTATCCAAACTACCCGTTACAAGCGCCCCCTTAAACCCAATAGTCATTTCGTTTTTATCCGCGCCGTCGTAATCGAGAACGATTATCAACGAACGAGTAGACGAATCGATTGCGCCGCTTTGAAGGATATAGTCGAAAGACGTATTAGAGCTTTGCAATGCGAACGAAACGCAACCGTCTTCTACCGCGAATTGTACTGCTTGATCTACCGTCGTAACGCCGCTCTCTACCGTATATGCCGCGAAAGCGTCGGCACTTGCCGTAAAAATATCTCCGACGTTCGTATCGATCGAAACAGACATTCCTTCCGCAGAAACGGTAAATTTATCCGCTGTTTCGCTAACGGAATACACAACGCCTTCGCCGGCAACGGCACCGTCTGTTAACGTTTTGCCGTTCACGGAAATCGACGCACCGTTAGGAGCGTAAATTTTCGCCGTTATTTTGCCGCTTGCACCGATTGAGAAATCGCTGATCGCGATACCGTGATTTGCCCATACAAGCAACGCTTCCAACGCGCTTCTCGAAGCCGCGAGTTCCTCGCTTGTCGCATACGTTTTGTTCAACATGTACATAGAGGCATACAATTCGTTCAATGCGCCGTCCGCACTTAACGTAGCCGCATATTTTTCGCCGAGCGACGCATACAAATTATTTTTCAAATCGTAGATAGCGTCATAATCTTCGATACCGTCACGCATGTAGTATAACCGAACGGAAGGAACCGGCGTATCCATACCGAGAAGCTTTCCGGGATAAAACATAAATGCGTCACCGGTAGAAACGTAATCACGGATTACGTTATCGTACAATTCCCAACCTTTAAGCTGACCTTCGGGCGACTGTGTCGTTACCGTTTCCCAAATCAAATATCCTTTTATGTCATATTCGCTCATCATCCAGTACATCATTCTTGCAGAAACGCCGTTGTCGTCAAGGTGCAATGTAGGATTCGGATAATAAGGCGTTTGGTGCGTATACCACCAATAATCTTTCGTTCTGCCGTTGCTCGTCGTTTGATTTTTAAGATCCGCATAATCCTCTAAGCGAGCAGAAGAACCTACGGGTTCGGGATTTTTGCCGCCGGGGGTTGCAATCTTCGGGCAATAACTATCTACTTGTTCGAATTGACTAGGATCGGAACTGGTCGTTACTATGTTTGTCATGTCGAGAATGCTTGCTTTTACTTGTTCGATAAACGCATCGTCTACGTTGCTCGCTTTTTCCGCGCTCGACAAGATTTCTTCAAGATATTTAACGGTTTCTCGTTGACAGCTATGGAACTGTTCGCATACGTAATCAACGATTCCGGAGCCGACCGTGTCTTCCGGTTCGTCGATAATCGAACCCATATATACGGTAGCTTTCTTAAATAAGTCTACCCCTTCGCGTAAAGTGGCTTCCACCATTTTTTTGGTGTATACCATAAAATACTCTTCGTTTAACGTAACTTTTTGCGTTGAAAAGCCCTCGAGAGTAGCCCATTTTCCGTTTGTACGAATCGAATAGGTACTAATCTTCGGATTCTGCGCAGCCTGTAACATATACGTTACATGTTCATCCGCGAGAACTTCGACTTCTTCCGCCGACGTTACGTCGATCTTCATTCCGTACATGTATTGCGCCGACAAACGGAACTCTCCCAACATTTCAACGTACTTCCAATACATTTCCTGAGAACCGTCGCCTTCCATATACATCAAATTGTCGATAGGCATGCCGTTAATGACCATACAAGATCTCGCCACGACTTCATCGGGAAGTGTATAATCCAATACCGTTATCGTACCTGTAAATTCATGTTTCGTTCCGTCCAACGTCAACGTAAACGTGCCTGTATACACCCCTGCCGCTTGATCTTTCGGAACGGAAACGGTGATGAAAACGCCTTGGTTTTCGTTAGCCGAAATTTTATTCAAACCGTTACTCTTCGCGTATTCCAAAGGAATAATCGCGTCGGGAATCATTCCGGCGGACATATTCGTATTTTTATCCATTACGGAATATACGTTGTGATAATATTCATGCCCTAGCGAAAAGGCGGTAGAAGAAAGCACTTCGTCTCCGCACTCAAAATCGGAAACAGACAAATCGTAATCGGCAACGTCTGACGAAGGCGTAATTATCATTTGTCGACTTTCCGTTTCGTTTTTAAACGCCGACAAAGAAAAACCGTCCATTAACTTAGACATGTATTTTTCGCCCTGCGCGCTTAACGCGACGTCGACTTGCCCGTCCACTTCCCTATCGTACGATTGATAAATTTTATCTTCCGCATAGGCAAACTTTACTTGCGCCTCTACGGGATCCGGATCAACCGATGGTAGCGGCGAAAGAGGAGACGAATTACCGCCGCCTCCGCCAGAACAACCGACCATGCTTATGCTCAAGCAACAAGCAAGTGCCACTGTAAAACTTTTAAAAACATTTTTTCTCATAATATTTCCCTGCTTACTCCAATAAAAATTTTATTTTAAAGCATCAATCCGCAATTTTTAAGCATCGCAGTCAGCGTTGATGGCTTATAATACGATTTGATGTTTTTAATTACTTGATCCGTCGTTAAACGGGATTGAGCGTCTCTCGAGCCGAAAGTAATTGCAAAATTATAGCCGTTGATGCCTTGATTGAACTGAAATCCGCCCTTATAATGCGTTATGTAGCTATCGTCCGTGATAACGGGAGTCCCATCTTCGATAAGGTCGATTACTTTTTTCGAAAAATCGCTGGTTTGCGCGTAATACGAGTTATTCTTATAATCGAATTCGTACGGCAAGAAGCATCCGTTGGTATTCTTATAATATAAATCGATTGCTATATCGCTTGCCATAAAGCTGATAAATTTCTTTGCTCCCTCTTTTGCCGTCGCATATACGGGGATAGCTAGCGTCGCGCCGCCTCCGCCGTTATAATATTCTCTCGCTTTGCGTACGATTGCTACATCCTCGTCCGTAACACCTTCGGGTTTTGTTGTCGAAACACCGTCGACATAATCGATTAAAGAGCAAAGTATTGCGTCGTATTCCGCTTTTTTAGCCGCAGAAAGATTAGCCGCGTTATACGTTGTATTTTCTTTCCAAACGGAAAGTTTATCCGCTAGCGCGCTTACAACGGGGGTTTTCATCATAGAAATGTTAGAAATCGTTTCGGAAGTAGAAGTTCCTATCATTTCGTTTTCCAACCAGTTGCCGTTCGGCATGATCGCGCCGTGTTCGTCTTTCGTTTTATCGCCTTTCAAAAAGTATCTTTGAGCGTCGGTATATCCGAAAGATTCACAGAAAGCGTTTACGTTATCGTTCCCGAGCAAAGCTTCCATAACTCGGAACATTTCCACATAACCGGTTTGGTCGAAAATTCTTCCGTCCGCAGAAGGATATGCGTCGCTGCTTTCACGACAGTAGAAAAAGTTTTCGATGCCCTCCTGTCCTTCATACTGAGCCCACCATACCCAAGACAAATGTTCGATATAATCGTCTGCCGAGCTCATAATGATCGGAACGATATCGTTCGCTTTCAAAGTATCGCAGTAGGACAATAATTCGTTAGTCGTTCTCGGTTCGGAATTTAATCCGGCTGCTTTGAACAGCTCAACGTTGTAACATAAACCGTTATATCCGTCCGTCCAAGGCGCCGCATAGTAATGCGATTCGTTAACTCCGTTGATGGTAACCGTTTGATAGTTGCCTTGCGCAACGGCACTATCCATTTTTTGCGCCATAGTGACGGTTCCGCTATCGGTAAGAGGCACGGAGTTATACACGTCGTCGAGATTTTCGAAAATAACGGGATATCCCTTATAAACCGAAGATCCTTCAGCGATAATGCCGTTGATGTTATCGCCTACAATCAAAAGGTCGGCGGTAAAATCGCTTCCGAGACTCAACTTTTTACGAAGCGTCGTACTAGAGCTCGATTCTTGCGCCACGATTTTGTATTCGGAATATCTTTTCATAAATTCGCTAGCGCAGGCATTAAACCAGTCTACGCCATAACCTGCCGAATACAGATAACATTCGATCGTATATTGATCGTTATCCGCGTCCTTACCGCCGAGATCGATTTTATCGTCTAGCTTATTGCCGGGAGTACCTTCTACGGGTTTCCCGCCGCAAGCAACGGACAGCGATACGGAGCCAAGCATAATGAATGCCATTAGCCAGTTGATGAGTTTTTTGTGTTTCATGATTTTTCTCCTTAAAAATTTTTTTAATTTTTAAAATTGATTTTTTATTTTTTTTTGACTTAGCCTTTTAATCCGCCGATCGTCATATTGACCAATATTTTTTCTTGGAACGCAACGAACAAAATCAGCGAAGGTATCGCCGTTATCGCCAATGCCGAAAAATACATCGGCATATCCATTCCACGCTTCATTTTGTATTGATATTCGAAAAGCCCGTAGCCGATAGAAGGAAACTTCGGCATATAAAGCATCGTAAATTCATAAGACGTCCAAGAATTTATAAAGCCGAGAATAAAGAATACGCCGAGCATCGGCAATACTTGCGGAATCATGACGCGCGTCAATATCGTAAATTCCGACGCACCGTCCATATATGCAGCCTCCGCGTATGCCCAATCGACTCCTTTCCAAAATCCGTATAAAATGATAAATTGCGAACCGAATCCTCCGAAACACCCTAAAAGATATTTCCAAGAATTGATCATTCCCAAATCGTTCCATAATTTATAATAAGCCACTTGCGAACCGGGAAGCGAAACGGTAATGCAAATTACGTTAATCGTATAAACTGCTTTTCTACCGAAAAACTTGTACCTTGCGCAAGCATATGAAGAAAAAGCGGTGGACAGCAAGGAAGGAATCGAACCCGTAAGAGAAAATAACAACGTATTCCCAACCATTCGGAAATATCCGTTCCCGTTTACGTTAAAAGACTCAAATACCTTTAAATAGTTGTTAAAATTCCATTGTTTCGGCAAATCGAAAATGTTGGAATCCAAATATTCGTCAGCCGTTTTGAACGTATTGAGGAAAATGGTGGCGTATGACAGAAGAAAGGAAATCGCATGGAACAAAATAACGACAAACGCTATTATAAAAATTACTTTTTCTATGCCGGATCTTTTAATTTTTTGACTTGTGATCGTTGAAAGCTTAGTTTTAGCCATTAGTATGTCACCTCTGAAGAAAATTTCCCTAAAATCCATTTCATAAGGAACATAAGCGGAATCGTTACCGCTGCCATACAAAGCCCCAACGCGGAAGAAGTACCCGTGCTGCCGCCCGTATAAATAGACCAGAATATCCAGAAAGATAACGTCTGCGTTCCGTAATTACCTTGAGTTAAATACATTGTCGCACCGCCCGATGTCAAAATTCCCGCCACCCCGAGTACATATAACGTAGAAAGCGTTCCGCTTATCATAGGAATGATTAAATAAATCAATTCTTTAAACGGAGTAATGCCGTCAAGCGAAGCAGCTTCCAAACAGTCGGTGGGAATACGCGCCATAGCTCCCATAGCATAGATATACGTGCCGCCGATCGTTAACCATAAACTATATAACATCGAGGTTGTCATTGCCGTACTCGTTTGCGATAAAAACTGAGCGTCTGCCCTACTAGCAACCCAGCCCAATTTTAACAACACGTCAACCAAAGGACCTTTGTAAGAAATAAATTCTTTAAATACCGTAACCAACATGAGTCCGGATAAAATATTCGGCAAATACATTACGAAACGGAAAAATTTATAACCTTTTATTCGTTTATAAATAAAGTAGGCAAATAAAATGTTTAGCGTTTGTAATACTAAATAATTCAAAAGGAAATACGAAATCGTATTTTTAAGCGCGACGCCCAGCGAAGACGTATCGCTCGAATTTATCAAACTGCTAAACACCCACTTGAAATGTTGCAAGGTAAAAACCGTTTTCCCGTCTTTCACCGTTTGAAACGCGAGAAAAAACGAATCGATGTTAACGTACAGCCAAAAGACCGCCCATGTAATAAATGCAGGCAATATCAAACAAATGGCAAAAAGCGGATTTCCCACTTTTAACCCGTTTTCGATTCTGACTGCACCTACTTTTTTGTGTCTTTTTAAAGTGATTTTCATTTTCACCCTCCCGTTTATTAAAGCATAAAAGTTATAGAGCATTGCCCCGCTTCTTATCATACTTTACGAGTTTTGTTCGGTTCAAAAGCGATAAGAGTGCCGTTTTTAACATTTCTCACGCTTTCCCCACCCGCTAATTACTATAACACAGTTTTGTCGCTTTGTCTTGCTTTCATTAACTAAAAATATGTCTTTTTTAACGTTTTTTAGCGGTTTAACGTCCGCGCCGTATTGACAAACGAAACTGATATGTACTATAATTGCATTGTAACCAAACTAAGGGGAATAGCTTATGGTTGATATTTTAAATGCTCAAAATCCAAGATTTATAGGAACCTATACCACGAAAAATCCTCCGCATAGACATACGAAATGGGAACTCGTGATTTTTGAAGAAGGCACCATGCAAAATCGCATCAACGACATCGTTTATGACGCAATTCCCGGAAGCGTGTTCTTAATAGGTCCGCAACATCTTCATGAAATTTCCGGTTCCGATGCTCATTTACACCAAGATATATACATCGAAGAAGCCGATTTAAAACACATTCTGTCGATTTATCCTACTGAATTTCGAAACAGCGTTTTGGCAGGAAACGTAGTTCATTTACAACTTAGTGCATCCGATTTAAAATCCCTCGTAAAAAAAATCGGCGACATCGAAAACTTATCGTTAATTACTGTCACGAAAATGAACAACGCGCAACTGATCAAATCGCTTACCCTGTCTATCGCGCAGTATATTTTAGGTATATATCTTAGCTATAATTATTTACAACAAATCGAATCTCCTGCTTGGTTTTTACAATTTCAGAAAAAAATCTCGCACCCCGAAAATTTTACGAAATCCGTTTCGGAATTGATTGCCGAAACCGGATATTCGCATACACACTTCGGTGCGTTATTTAAAAAATTCAGCGGCGTATCTTTGGTCGAATACTTAAAACAAATTCGACTTTCTTATGCGGCAGACTTATTACAAAACACCGATTATTCGACCTTATATATATGCGAAACTTGCGGATATACCTCTTATTCGTATTTTGTACGCGCCTTCAAGGAAAAATACTCTTTTTCCCCGATGCAATATCGTAAAAATCAGAAAACGGGGGGGGGGGGGGGGGGGGGGGAAAAAATTTTCCCCCTCCCCCCCAACCACTTAACCCCCCTTTTTTTTCAAAATAAAAAAATTTCCCCC
>CAYVKZ010000006.1:36614-56792 GCA_964452295.1 uncultured Acidiphilium sp. | reverse complement strand
ATGCCGCTGTTTACTATAGATTTTATTTATACCATAATAATTAAAATTCTGCTAGGGGCATTGATGGTTGTTATCGGCGGAAAATACGTCGATTATTCGCAAGCGGTTAAAACATATGGTTTTTTTATTCTTTTTACGGCACTTGGCGGCGGAACGGTAATAGCGATATTTAATTTTGCGGGAATAGATTATACTGCGTATTTTTCTCTTAATTATCAATCGTTTATGCCGATAGGGATAACTATTTTAATAGTATTCATTTTAACTAAAATTTCGTCTAAATTCGTATCGGACCTTTTAAAGAGCAGAGATATTCGCCCGTTTGTGAGAAGGTGTGAAATAATTGTAGGAGAAAAAAAGGTTAAAACCGAAGGATATATAGATAGCGGAAACAGACTTTTCGATTCGCGAAGCGGACTTCCCGTGATAGTGCTTTCAAAAAGTTTGGGAGATAGACTTATGTCGTGCGGGATGTTAAAAAATTACGGTAAAAACATTGTTTTTTCAACGGTAGGCGGACAAAGTGAAATGAAAATTTACATTATAGATAAACTTGTGATATATAACGGAATAACTAAGAATATATATAATAACGTGCTTATCGGTAAAGGTAACGTCGATTTCGAAAAGGGCGGCGGATACGAACTATTGTTATCGCCGTCGATGTTTTAGGGGGAGTTATGGAAGTTTTGCAAAAAATCATTAAACTTTTGAAAAGTCTGTTTACGGAAAAGGGCGGAGTGCTTTATTATACCGGTAGTGCGGAAGCGTTGCCGAAAGCATACACGATTGACGAAGAACGCGTTAAAATCGAAGAATTGGCGTTAGGTAGCAGAAAGGCGCGCGACGAACTTATCGAGCATAATTTACGTTTGGTGGTTTATATTGCTAGAAAATTCGATAATACCGGTGTTGATTTAGACGATTTAATTTCAGTAGGAACAATCGGACTTATAAAGGCGGTAAATACTTTTAAGGGTGATAAAAATATTAAACTTGCCACTTACGCTTCAAGGTGTATCGAAAACGAGATTTTAATGTATTTGCGTAAAATTTCAAAAATAAAAGGAGAAGTTTCGTTCGACGAGCCGCTTAACGTTGACGGCGACGGTAACGAATTGTTGCTTTCAGACGTTTTGGGAACCGACCCGGAAACCGTTTATAAAAAAGCCGAGAACGATGCCGAGCGTAAAATTCTTCGCGATGCTTTAGAAAAACTCAGTTTTCGCGAAAAACAGATTATGAGTTTACGGTTCGGACTTGACGGAGAGAACGAACTTACGCAAAAAGAAGTTGCCGATATGCTCGGGATATCTCAGTCGTACATATCGCGGCTTGAAAAGAAAATAGTGTTAAGGCTGAAAAAAGAGTTTAAAAAGTTTGTATGAATTGTTTTATATATAATGTCGATAGTTTATTTGTTGTCACGGTAATAAAAACAAAAAAACTATATAACGTTGGCTAAAAGATAAAAAGCGTATAAAAATTTTTTATAATGGCAAACTTAATATTACCTGCGGTTTTTTACATACGGGGGTAATATTATGTTACAAAAAGTAAATGTGTGCGGCGTAGATACGTCAAAACTTCCGCGTTTGAAACGTGCCGAAAGTGAAGAACTGTTACGTCGCATTAAAAAGGGTGATGCAGGAGCAAAAAATTTATTCATTACGGCTAATATGAGATTGGTACTATCTATTATAAAGCGTTTTCCTTCGGCAAAAGTCGGTGTAGACGATATGTTTCAATCGGGGTGCATCGGTCTTATAAAAGCAACCGATAATTTCGATTTAAGCGTAGGAGTAACTTTTTCTACTTATGCAGTTCCGTTGATACTGGGCGAAATTAAACGCCTTATTCGTTCGAATAACAGTATGAGAGTAAGTCGCAGTATTCGAGATACAGCATACAAAGTTTTAAAAACGCGCGGCGAACTCGAAAAAAAAGACGATGAAGTTACTTCGTTTAAAATTGCCGAAAAATTAGATATAGCCGAAAGCGAAGTCGTTTATGTGTTAGACGCTATTTCGGATACGGTATCGTTATATGACCCGATTTACAGTAAAGAAGGCGAAGAACTTTTATTGATGGACCAAATAAAAGACGATAAAGAAGGGGATGAGTTTTGGACGGAAAATATAGCGCTTAAAAAAGCAACGGACAATCTCGAATCGCGTGAAAAACGTATTTTATATATGCGTTATTACGAAGGGAGAACTCAAACAGAAATTTCTAAAGAAGTAGGTCTTTCGCAAGCGCAGGTTTCACGACTTGAAAAAACGGCGTTAAAAACGCTTAAAGCAAAAATGCAAGTCTAACACAAATGTTAAAAATGGAAATCCGATATGTTTTGTAATTTTTTTAGAAACTTTAAAATACAATATATCGTAGGTGTTTTATGAGTGTAAAATATTCTGAACTAAAAAAGAAAGACGTTTTTAATCTAATTAGCGGAGAAAATTACGGCAAAATTCAAGATTTAATAATCGAAAAAAGAAGCGGTAAAATTCAATCGATAGTCGTTCCCGGAAAAAAATCTGCGTTTTTGAATTGCGAAAGTATCGAAATTCCTTATTGCGATATAGATAAAATAGGTGCGGATGCCGTTTTGGTTAAACTCGGTAGTTGTAAAAAAAACGACGGTTGTTGTAACGATTACATTAACCGACGCGATAAAAAAGCATGTGCGGAAATAATAAATATCGATTGCGACGAAGAGTGAAAATTTGTTTTACTTTGCGATTATGAAACAAAGCGTGATACATTCACGCTTTTTTCATTTGTAAAACGTTGTGAAATAGATTAAGTTGTGTTAGAATAACAATATGAAAAAAGCATTAAATAAAAACGAAACTATCAATAATGGTTTAAACCTTAATTTATCTGACGGCGGGTATATTTTTTCGCTGACGGCGGCGATATCCTTCGCCGTATCGCTTATTTTTTCATTTGTTGTCGTTTGGATATCCGCAAGTACGAATCAAACGGTTGAAAGTATAACCGATAATAATATTGTTAAAATCGTGTCGTTTGCACTGGGTTCGTTCGGGGTGGCGGCATCGCTGTTGATTTTTTCTTTAAAAAAGAAAATTAATCCGATTTTGTTATTAAAGCAAGAAAAAACAAACAATAAAACAGTTGTTTGGGTAGCGTCTTTATTAATTACCGTCGGCGTTATTTTCGGACTTTCCGAATTAAATGTTTGGTTTTCCGAATTTTTAAGCGGACTAGGTTTAAGTGTTTCAGAAGTAAAAATTCCTGAAAAAAGCCCGTTATTCGTAATATTAACGCTCATATTCGTATGCGTTATTCCTGCAATTGTAGAAGAAAGTTTATTTCGCGGGGTAATGCTGTCTGCATTAAAAGAAAAAGGCGAAATATTTGCGGTGTTGATGTCGGGAGCGTTGTTTTCGCTTTTTCATATGCAACCCGTTCAAACTTTATACCAGTTTGTTTTCGGGGTTTTGTTTGCGTTCATTTCGATAAGGTATGGCGGGATTTTACCCGTGATGGTTTGCCATTTCATAAACAATGCGTATGTAATTTTAAATTATTATTTTTTCGGAATAAGTTTTACGGGCGGTGTTAAAATAACGGTAACGGTTATCGCGCTTATTCTTCTCGGCATCGGATTGTTTATACTGTTTCGGTTTACCGAAAGACGTAGCGACGTTCCTTCAAAAACGAAATCGGTATCGGTAAAGCCGTTTTTTCTTAGTGGCGTTATCGGTTTTATTATATGTTTGAGTATGTGGTTTACTAATTTGGTGTAAAATTATGATGAAGATAAAAATTGCGGTAGTAGGCAAAATTAAAGAAAGGTATTTTTCCGATGCGTGCCTTGAATATTTGAAACGTTTATCGCGTTTTGCAGATGTTACGGTAACGGAAATTAAAGAAGAAAATTTTGTTCAAGAACCTAGCGAAGCAGAAAAACTTTCGATTATGAAAAAAGAAGCGCAGGGGCTTAATAAAGAATTAAGGGGCAGCGTTTACGTTATGGCTATCGAAGGCAAAAAATATACTTCCGAAACGTTTGCCGAACTTATTAAAAAAGTTAAAGACGGCGTGGGAGACATGACGATTGTTATCGGTGGTTCGTACGGTGTAGATAGCACCATTAAAAAAAGCGCGAACGGTCTTATTTCGATGTCGGATATGACTTTTCCGCATACGTTGGCAAGGGTAATGCTACTTGAACAGTTGTATCGCGGATTTATGATATTGTCTGACGGAAGGTATCACAAATGACTGAAGAAAACGTAAAATTTATGAAAATCGCTATACGCGAAGCGAAAAAGGCTTTAAACAACGAAGAAGTTCCTATAGGTGCCGTTATCGTTAAAGACGGTGTAATTTTGGCAAAAAGTTATAATAAACGCAATAAAAGGAAATCAGCAACCGCACATGCGGAATTAACGGCAATCGAAAAAGCGTGTAAAAAACTAGGTGATTGGCGTTTAAGCGGCGCGGAAATATATGTTACGTTAGAGCCGTGCCCGATGTGTGCCGGCGCAATACTTAATTCCAGAATCGAAAAGGTGTATTTCGGTGCATATGAACCGAAAAGCGGCGCGGTGCTGTCTAATTACAAGATACTGTTTAAAAGTTCTTTAAATCATACAGCCGACGCAGAAGGCGGTATTTTGGAAGAAGAATGTTCTAAACTGTTGAAAGATTTTTTTAAAGACAAAAGACGGAATGTTTAAACTTGAGCAAATAAAAATTCAAATGTCGGGTTGTTTTGCTTGACTACTTTAAATATATTTAATAAAATATAATTAAGCGCTAAAGCGTAATTAATACTTGTTCGGAGGAGTTATGATAACACACAGTACAGAGATAAAACTTTTTACCGGTAATTCCAACCGTCCGCTTGCGGAAGCAATCGCTAAAGACCTTAAAATGAAACTCAGCGATATCGAAGTCGGTCGTTTCAGCGACGGTGAAATTAACGTTCATATTTGTGAAACGGTAAGAGGTAGAGACGTCTTCATTATTCAGTCTACCAGTCAACCCGTTAACGAAAACCTTATGGAACTTCTTGTTATGATTGACGCTGCCAGAAGGGCTTCGGCAGGTCGTATCACGGCGGTTATTCCTTATTTCGGTTATGCTCGTCAGGACAGAAAGGCACGCCCGCGCGATCCTATCACGGCTAAACTCGTTGCCGATATCATAACTTCCGCAGGTGCGGACAGAATACTTACGATCGACCTTCATGCCGCTCAAATTCAGGGATTTTTCGATATTCCCGTCGACCATTTAGAAGGCGGACCTATCCTTTACAAACATTTTAAGAGTATGGTAAGCGACGATTTCGTAGTCGTTTCGCCGGACGTCGGTAGCGTTTCGCGCGCGCGCAACGTGGCAAGCAAGCTTAATTGCCCCATGGCTATAATCGATAAGCGCAGACCTAAAGCAAATCAAGTCGAAATTATGAATATCATAGGCGACGTAAACGGCAAAACCTGCTTACTTGTAGACGATATGATAGATACGGCGGGCACTATTTGTCAAGGCGCCGAGGCTCTTGCCAAAAACGGAGCCAAAAAGATTTACGCTTGCTGTACGCATGCCGTTTTATCCGGACCCGCGATAGAGCGTCTTACCGCTTCGCCTATCGATAAAATCGTAACGCTCGATACTATCGACCAACCCGAAGAACACAAAATTCCCAAATTAGAAGTTCTTTCGGTCGCTAAACTTTTAGCAAGGGCAATCGAGAATATTTATCTCGACAAAAAGATGAGCGAAATTTACGATTCCTAATCGTAACAATGTCGTAAAAATAGTAAAACGCTTTTTTCGCTTAAAGCGAAAAAAGGCAAAAAAACGTAAATAAAAACAAAAAAGGGCGTTTTTTAAATGCCCTTTACTATTACGGAGTAATTTTTATGAAGATAATATTCGGGCTTGGCAATCCCGGGGCGGAATACGCCAAAAACTTTCATAACCTCGGATATATGGTTTTAGACTCGGTTGCCGAAAAGTTGGGTTGCGATATAATAAAAAAGGGCAAAAAAAGCGTTTACGGCGAAATTAACGTCGGCGGCGAGCGCGTTTTACTCGTAAAACCCCTTACTTATATGAATTTAAGCGGAGAGTGCGTCGTCGAATACGTTAATTTTTATAAATGCGATTTAAGCGACGTGCTCGTCGTTTACGACGATATCGATATAGATAAGGGCACCATAAGATATAAACCTCGCGGACTTGCGGGTACTCATAACGGACTGCGCAACATAACCAAGCTTTTGGGTTCGCAAGATTTTCCCCGCCTTCGCGTAGGCGCAAAAAACACCAATCCCGAAATTCCGCTTATCAATTACGTGCTCATGAATATTCCCAAGGCGGATATGGAGATCATATCTCCCGCTATTGCTCGCGCTGCCGATTGCGTTCGTGCGTTTATAGGCGGTGCCGCGTCGGACGAGCTTATGTGCGAATATAACCGTCGCTAAAGGTTTTATTTATAGCGTCGGTTTGTTTGAAAAATTAAAAAAGCCACGCTATAGGTCGATTATCGGCACTTTCGCGTAAAATTTAAGCTTGAAGATGTTAAGAAATTCGGATTAAAAAGTCAAAAACGAAGGCTTTGAATTTTTGCCCGAATTTTACCGAAACGAAAATATGTTAAGCAAATATATACAACTCGAAAATTTGGGCGACGAGCTTTATTCGCTCAAAAATAACGTCCGCGGGGGGATACCTTCCGCGGCTTTCGGCGTACAATTTTCTCATAAATGTCATATAGCGGCAAGTTTGGGCTTGCCTGTTTTGTATATCGCGCGCGACGTAGTGACCGCGCGGGCGGCTGCCGCCGAAATGCGGGTTATAAGCGGCGAGCGCGCCGTTTACCTTCCCGCAAAAGAAGACGTGCTTTTGTATAATAAGTCCGTTTCGAAAGACTTAACTTACGGTAGAATAGCCGCTCTTTACGAACTTTCGCGCGGGGTAAAATTTGCCGCGTGCACTTTCGAAAGTCTTTTTCAGCTGATGCCGCGAAAAATCGACGCGCTTTCGCTAAACGTCGGAGCCGAATACGATTTTTCCGAACTTTTAAGTAGACTCGTATCGATAGGATACAAGAGGGTAGAAGAAGTCGAAAAAAAAGGCGAGTTTTGCTTACGCGGCGATGTTTTGCAAATTTTTGCGATAAATGCGGGAAGTCCCGTAAGGGCGGATTTTTTCGGCGACGAGTTAGAAAATATCCGCGTTTACGAAAGCGTCGGGGGCGAGCTTGGCGAAAGTTTAAAAACGCTTACCGTTTTATCCGCTGTCGATTTTTATATAGATCCCGCCGAGCGCGGACTTTTAAAAGAAAAACTGCGCGCCGAAAAAAGCAGACTTCCGCAAACGCTTTATTCCGAAAAATCGCGCGAGATAATAGGCGAACTTATCGAGCGATTAGATAGCGGCGATACTTCGCAAGCGCTTAGCTTTTTATCTCCGCTTCTCGACCGCATGCGCGGCTCGATAGCCGATTATATAAGCCGCGACGCGGTCATAATTTTCGACGAACCCAAGCTTTTGCGCGACGAAATCAACGGAATAGTAAAAGAACATTACGAGCGTTGTTTATCGCTCAAACGTTCGGGCGAGGCGCTTTCGTTTACGACGGAGCAGTATAAAAAGGAAGAAGACGTTTTGCGCGAGATAGATTTTCCGCGCAAGTTAGCGTTATCGTCGCTTACGGCGCGGGTGGAATTTTTCAATCCGCTTTTTATTCTTTCGGTAAATTGCGGCACTGTTCCGCGATATTTTTTAAAGCCCGCCGAGCTGTTTACTGATATACGCAACTGGCGTGCGTGCGGTTACCGAGTGTTGGTATGTTGCGGCACGGCAGAGCGAGCCGAAAGACTTTCTTTAGAACTCGATAAACGGGGCGTTTTTAACGATAAAATCAACGAATTCGACGAGAATTTTTCGGGTGTTAAGATAACCGAATTTTACTTAACGAGCGGGTTTATTTATCACGAAAGCAAAACGGTTATCGTCGGCACGGGTGACGTTTACGCGCGTGCTCCCGCGAAAAAGTTAAAGCGCAAGCGCGGCGATTTTTACACTGCGCCCAAAGAAGGCGATTACTGCGTGCATGAAGTGCATGGCGTGGGCGTGGTTCGCGGAACCAAGCGCATAACCACGTCGGACAGCACCAAGGACTACGTAGCGATCGAATATCGCGGCGGCGACATGCTTTACGTTTGCGTGGACCGAATGGATTGCCTCACCAAGTATTTGGGAGCCGAAGAGCATCCTCAGCTTTCAAAAATAGGGGGACAGGAATTCGAGCGCATAAAAGAAAGGGTAAAAGCCTCGATAAAGGCGCTTTCCATAAATTTGAAAAGGCTCTATCGCGAAAGAAGCGCGAAAAAGGGGTACGCCTATCCTCCCGACGACGCGCTTATGGAAGAGTTCGAAAACGCTTTCGAGCACGAACCCACTGAAGATCAGCTTCAATCGATTGCCGAAATCAAAAGAGATATGGAGTCCGATAAAGTGATGGACAGATTGCTTTGCGGCGACGTAGGCTACGGCAAGACGGAAGTTGCGATGCGCGCGGCGTTTAAAGCGATAGAAAACGGCAAGCAAGTCGCGTTTGTCGCGCCGACCACCGTGCTTACGGAGCAGCATTATATGAACTGTTTGAAAAGATATGCCGATTTCGGTGTTCGCATAGGCGTTTTAAACAGATTCCGCTCCGCTTCCGAGCAAGAAAAAACGCTTTACGAGCTATCGGAAGGAAAAATCGACTTGCTCATAGGCACTCATCGCGCGTTTTCTAAAGACGTAAAGTTTAAAGACTTAGGGCTTTTGATATTAGACGAAGAACAGCGGTTTGGCGTGGAACATAAAGAAAAACTCAAGCTTTTAAA
The DNA here is from genome assembly GCA_964452295.1 of uncultured Acidiphilium sp. Lineage (GTDB taxonomy): Bacteria > Bacillota > Clostridia > Christensenellales > Borkfalkiaceae > HGM11416. The sequence goes on along the minus strand of CAYVKZ010000006.1, from coordinate 47,913 downwards.
AGAGAACGTCGACGCGCTTTCGATGTCGGCAACGCCCATTCCGCGCACGCTTCACATGTCGCTTTCGGGGATAAGGGATATAAGCACGATAAACACTCCGCCCACAAACAGAATACCCGTTCAAACGTTCGTAACCGAGCTTTCCGACTCGCTTATTAAAGACGCGATAATAAAAGAACTTTCGCGCGAGGGGCAGACGTTCGTGCTCTTTAACAGAGTGGATGGTATCGAAGGCTTTGCCGCGCATATTAAGGAACTGGTACCCGATGCGCGCGTAACGTTCGCGCACGGTCAAATGCCCGAAAAAACGCTCGAACGGCGAGTTTTGGCGTTTTATAAAAAGGAATACGACGTGCTCGTTTCAACGACGATAATCGAAAACGGCGTAGATATTCCCGACGCGAACACCATAATCGTCACAAATGCGGACAGGCTCGGACTTTCAACTCTTTATCAGCTAAAGGGGAGAGTTGGCAGAAGCGACAAAATGGCTCGCGCCTATTTTACTTACGAATCGCAAAAGGTGCTAACCGACGCGGCGTTTAAAAGACTTTCGGCTTTAACCGAATATACAGACCTCGGCAGTGGATTCAAAATCGCCATGCGCGACCTCGAAATTCGAGGCGCGGGCAACGTTTTGGGACGCGAACAGCACGGTCATATGGATAAAATAGGCTACGAGCTTTACTCGAAACTGTTAAAACAAGAGTTGGGAGAGGCTCCCGCCGCGGTCGAAACCGAAACGGATATTTGCGTAAGCGCGTATATTCCGGACGAATATTTAGAGGCGGGCGAGCGCAGAATGGAATGTTATAAGCAGATAGCCGAAATCAATTCAGACGACGATGAAAATCGCGTGCGCGCTCTTATGGTCGAAAATTACGGCAGACTTCCCGAAGCGGTCGAAAACTTGTTTTTAATCGCAAAGCTCAGACGATTATGTTCGCGCTTCGGAATAAAAAAGGCGGAAATCGGCAAAAACGGCTCGCGCTTGGTGTTAATCGATATCCAAGCGCTTAAAAGAGCGGAAGGTCTTACCGAAGCCGTCATGAAATCGGACGGAGCGTTTAAATTCGATTTTTCTTCCGAAGTGGCTATTGCCGCGGGCGAAAATTTAGCGCCCGACAAAACCGCGTTGCTTGCTATGCTTAAACTTTTAAGCGAGGCGACCGACTGATTTTTCGCTCGTTTATCCTTTTTTATCGCCGTAGAGCGGTCAAAATCGCAAAAACGGAGCCTTAACAATAATATATTAGGAAATTTTTACGAAAAATTTTGACAATCAAACGAAAAGTTCTTGCATTATCTGATTTTATCTTGTATAATATATCAATGAGTAAAAGCGGGCGTATGCCGCAAATGCGGTTTAAGCCGTTTATTTGCAAAGCGTTTTTAACGGACGTTTTCAATCGGCGGTTTTTTGCTTTTGCTTTAAAAGAAATAAATTTTCACCATACTTAGGCAGGAGAGTTTATGAAAAAATTCCTCAAAAGAATCGTAACCCTTTTAGCGATAACGACGATTGCGCTTTCTACTTTTGCGGGTTGCGGTCTTATCACTACCGATACCGAAAAAGACTTAGCTCAAGTCGTAGCTACCGTCCGCATAGACGAAAGCGTCGAATCCGAAGACATTCTTAAAAAAGAAATGCGTTCGGCTTATATGTCTTACGGCTATTACTACGTCGCTTATTACGGCTATACCGAGTCGCAAACTTACGCGCTCATACTCGATAATCTCGTCAGCAACAGAGTCGTCGTACAGCAAGCGCGCATCGAGCTCGGTAAGCTTTATAACTCGCTCGTAGACGACGCAAAAAAAGCAGATACCGATTTTAAGGCGAATTATTTAAAAGATGCCGGCGCTAACGGCACTAAAATCGATTATAAGTCTGGCGACGTAGATACGCTTAAAAAATATCTCACGGAATACGAGATTGCCGAAGCGCTTTATACCGTCAAACAAAACGTCAACTCCGTAATCGAAAGTTACGAAACGGCTGACGACGAAGAAACCGACGAGTACGAAGACGAAACCTTTACCGCTCGCGCTTCCGCATACGTCGAACCCGAAGAAGAAACCGACGAATACGAGCTCGCCGAAATAACTCCCACCGACTACGATTACAAAGCGGCGGACGTTACTCTCAACGTGGGTTGGGAAACCTTAAAGGCGGACGCTACGCTCGATAATATGCGCGCCCTTAACTTAAAGGTTTACAACGAGTATGAAATCGATTTATCTACCTCGGCTAAGAAAAAAGCGTTTTCTAAAGCGATTAAGTCGCTCAAGAAAAATGGTCTTGTCAGCGAAAGCGAAACCGTAAATTACAGCGACGACGCCGATAAAGTTTTAGAATATTCGTATTTTGCAGACCTTTTAAAATCTCAATACGAAAGCGTTATCGTAAATAAATACGAAGCTTCTCTTCGCGATAACGTCGAAGATTTGCTCGACGAAGACGCGCTTTGGGCTCAATACAAAATCGACTACGAACAACAAAAGTTCAACTATACCAACGATCGTTCCGCGTACGAAACGGCTTTAGACGAAGCCGACGAAGACACTTTCGTTATCTGCAATCCTTACGACGGCGAAACCTACGGCTACGTAGCGAACCTTCTTATCGGATTCACGGACGAGCAAACCATGCTTCTAAGTGAATATTCCAAAAAGGCGGGCGTAACCGGCGAAGATAAAGCTAAGTACAGAGAAGAGCTTTTAGGCAATCTCGTCGCTAAAGATCAACGCGAAACTTGGGCTCAATCGAACTACGGAACTTACGCCGAAGGTGCGTTCGCATTCGATAGCAAGTATTTTGCAAGCGAAAAATCGGTTGCTAAGCTCGGCAGCTTTATAGGCGACGTATTCGGAGCTTCTTCGGTCGATAAAGAAAACGACGACGGAGTCGAAGAAACTACTTGGTCCTTTAAAAACCTCGTTGCAACCGAAATTCCTTTCGATAAGTTCGCAAGCGATTATCTTGCCGACTTAGGCATTGGCAAACTCGTTTACGAGCACGGCAATGCCGATACCGTCGGTAAGCTTACTTACAATGAAGAACTTAAAGCTCGTTTCGACGATTTGATTTACGCGTTCTCAACCGACCCCGGTTCGCTCGGTAAATATTACGGCTATACTTATTCGCCCGTAAATTCCGCAACCACTTACGTTAAAGAATTTGCAAACGCTGCAAAAGCGTTAGTCGAAAGCGGCGTAGGTTCTTATACCATCGTAGCTACCGATTACGGTTATCACGTAATGCTCTGCACCAAAGTAATTAACGGTCATTCCGACGACGAATACAATCCCGAAACCGACGAGGCTAAGTTCAAAGAAGACCTCAAGAAAGATGGAACGTTCGCCAACGAATATTTCACGACCAAGTTCGATTCTATCTGCGACAGCGAAGTAACCAAGATTGCTAACAAGCTCATCAACGGTTACAAGAAGGAAAAAGTTACCAAATATCGCGATACTTATTCCGATTTAATCGACGAAGCCGACGAATCAGACGACTAATAACCAAAACAAAACAACGCGGGAGCTTTTGCCCCCGCGTTTTATAAAATCAAAAGATAGAGGTAAAACTAAAATGCAAGTAAAAATAACTAAAATTTCCCCCGACGCGATAACCCCTACCTACGGAAGTTCAAGCGCCGCCGGGGCAGATCTATATAATTATAAAAGCGACGTAGAACTAGCTCGCGGCGCAACCGAATTCATCGAAACGGGCATTAAAGCCGAAATTCCCGAAGGCTACGTAGGACTTGTTTTTGCCAGAAGCGGACTTGCGTGCAAACAAGGGCTTGCCCCTGCGAACAAGGTCGGAGTTATCGATAGCGACTATCGCGGTGAAATTAAGGTGGCGCTTTATAATCATTCCGGCGAGACAAAAGTAGTCAAAAAAGGCGAAAGAATAGCTCAACTCGTAATAGTGCCGTACTTGCATGCCGAATTTATAGAGGGCGAACTAAGCGAAACCGAGCGTGCCGAGGGCGGGTTCGGTTCGACCGGTAAATAATAATTTTTACGTTTTTATATGCGTATATGCGCAATTTACCTAGTAAGAAATTAAAAATTAAAAGCTTAAAATTATAAAATCACAAAAAATTCAAATCTTCTATGCAGCCGTTTTTCGCAGTTATTTGCAGAAAATCGGCTTTTTGTTTTCCGCTTTTTATTATCGTTATGCCTTTATTAAAAACGGGTGGCAAAAAGAATTCGAAGTCGCCTATAAATTCCGGAATTAACTTTTCGCTTTGTTTTAAATCGCGTGAAAGGTAGTCTGCAAAATTCGCTTTTAAAAACACTTCTTCTAAAAACGCGTACGGAAAAATTTCTTCTTTTATAGAAAAAATCGGAATACCGCGCGTAAATATACTATAAGAATTTTGCGGGTTTTTAAGGTCGAAAACTTCCGTTCGCTCGATTTTGCAAACACCCAAATTCTTAGTTATAACCGTAAGTTTTTCGTCGAAAAAGAATTCGTCGCACTCGCGCGTTAAAATAAGTTTAGGGTTTTCGCTTAGGTCAATAAGCCGCAAGTTTTTTCGTTTTTTGCCGCCGCCTAAAATAGCGAGCATTCCGCCTGACAAAATTTTAGCAGAAGGTTTTTTTATCTCGCCTAAATCCAAAAAAGCATAGCCGCTTGGCGATTGTATCAGCGCTTGCGTGGTCTGCGCGTAAAAAAAACAAACGCTTACGCCGTCACCGACGTTTATCTGCTCTATCGCCTTTTTTTTTAAGGCTTTTAAAAAGCGCGGTAAAATCAAAATCCCTCCGCATAGGTCGATTATCCGCACGTTCGCGGTGTCTTTTGGCTGAATCGGACGATTAAAATTTTGCATATTTTCGCCGCTTATAAAAGTAGGCAACAGCTCGCCGTTCGTCGGAATAAATTCGATAAGCGCGTTTTTTATACATAGCATGGCAAGGTTTAAGTTGTTGCCGCAAAAGCCTAAAAATTCGCCGTTAAATTTTACGGCGCACTTATTTTCGGATAAAAAACAACATTGCATATTTCGCACCGATATAATTTTATGATTTTTTTCGCGCGGTATGATTAAAAACTACTATTTCGGTTATAATTTTTTAGCGTCGGTATATTAAAACGCTAAAACAAGCAGATAGCGAATAGGAGTGTGAAAAATCGAGATGAAAGGATTTACCAAAAGCGAAAAAGAATTGCTTTTAACCATTTGTAAAAAGGCGAAAAGGGCAGGTAAACCGCTCACTTTTGCGTTTAGCGAATGTGCTCGAAAAACAGGCAGAAACAGCGGTAGCGTGCGCAATTATTATTACAGAGAACTTGCAAAACAGTCCTGCTTAAACCTTCCGCCGGTAAAAAAAGTGCAAAAATTTAGTCGAGCCGAAGAAGTTGCTCTTTTGCGCGCGGTTTTATCGGCGAGGCTAAAGTTTGGCTCAACGCGTAAGGCGATAACGTATTTAGCGGACGGAAATTCGCAACTTGCGTTAAGATATCAAAACAAGTTTTCGGCGCTTTTAACAAAACAGCGCGCCTTAGTTATGCGCGAAACGTTGCTTCAAAAACAAAAAGAGGGCAAATGCTTTAATCCGTATAAAGAGCGGCTCGCGCGCGAAAAGGCAAAACTAAAGTCCGTCGCGCAATAACTAAAAGGCTAATAATTTAGATGAATTTTGTTTTGAGCAAGCAAAGGATTGATTTATTTTCGCGGTTGTGCTACAATAGAATAAAAGGGCAACTGCGCCTCAACGGATACTCGTTGAATATTAAAAAATAGTAACGGATACGTTGCGGTTGTCTTATAGAAAAAAATTTTAAAGTGCGCCTATAAGCCCGTTAACGGCTAGTTCGGCGCTTATCCGCCAAAGTTTCGGCGGATAAAAGGAAGTGTTTATATGAGCGAATGTACACATGATTGCGAAAGTTGCTCGGCGTCTTGTGCAAGCAAGCCTCAAGACGACAAGTTCAAGCAAAACGAGTTTTCGCACGTCAAAAAAGTAATAGGCGTAGTTAGCGGCAAGGGCGGCGTAGGTAAATCGTCGGTTACCGCAATGCTTGCAACGCTTATGCAACGCCGCGGGCACCAGACCGCCGTTTTAGACGCGGACATTACCGGACCTTCTATTCCCAAGGCGTTCGGTCTTAAAGAAAAAGCAACCGCCGCGGGCGAGAATATGATTTTCCCCGTACGCACGAAAACCGGCATCGAGGTTATGAGCATAAACTTGCTTTTAGAAGACGAAAGTGCGCCGGTCGTATGGCGCGGACCTATTTTAGCGGGCGCGGTAAAGCAGTTTTACGAGGATGTTTGTTGGAACGACGTGGACTATATGTTCGTGGATATGCCCCCGGGAACCGGGGATATTCCGCTTACGATATTCCAATCTCTCCCGCTAGCGGGCATAGTGGTGGTCGCAACGCCGCAAGAACTGGTTTCGATAATTGTCGATAAAGCGGTAAAAATGGCAGAGCTGTTAAACGTTAAAATCCTAGGTTTTGTCGAGAATATGTCATATTTTAAGTGCGACGAATGCGGCAAAAAACATTATATTTTCGGCAACGGCGGAATGAAGTATAAAGCCGAGCAAATGGGCGTTCCGTTAAGCGAAGTTCCTATCGATAAAAATATCGCTTCGCAAGAAGATAAAGGTCTTATAGAGTTGTTCGAAGGCGACTTTTTAGATAACCTTGCCGACGAGCTTGAAAAAATCTAAAAATATAAAACGAAAAAATAAAAAGCGGTGCAATTTGGCATCGCTTTTTAGCTACAACGGTTATTGTTTATAAAAAAACGGACGGCGGTTTTTGTGTTGTTTTAAAAGCAAATATCAGTCGTTTTTTTTATGCGTAAAAAATTTGCAAACTTTTTTAGCTAAAATGCTTGACAAGAAAAATTCTTCGAACTATAATATTAGCAGTCAAAGCAAAAGAGTGCTAACACTCAAACAAAAACATTGCTAATTTTGTCGACGAAAGTCGAAAAAAGCAAAAATAAATAATGACGAACAAATCAAGAATAAACAGGGAGGATAATTACATGAATACCGAAAAATTCACTCAAAAAGCGCAAGAAGCTATATCGGCGGCGCAAAACGAGGCGCTTGCAAACGATAATCAAGAAATCAAGCAAGAGCATTTGCTTTATCCGCTCGTAGCCGAGGCGGGGCTAGTTTTAGAGTTGCTGAAAAAATGCGGAGTAAACGCGGGCGCGCTCGCATCCGATATTAAAACCGAAATCGACGGATTCCCCAAGGTCAGCGGAAGCGGTTCGGGGTTATACGTCGGACAAGAGGCGGCAAAAACGCTCGCCGTTGCCGAAAAATTAGCCAAAGAGGGCGGCGACGAATTTATCGGAGTAGAACACCTATTTTTGGCGGCTTTAAAAAATCCGTCTAAAAAAGCAAAGGAGTTGTTTTCAAAACACGGAGTAAACGAGGGAGCGTTCAAAAAGGCACTAACCGAGGTGAAAAACGCGCCTAACTCGACAGACAGTCCCGAAGGCGGCTACGACGCGCTCAAAAAATACGGTTACGACCTGGTAGAGCGTGCAAAAAGCGGCAAATTGGACCCCGTAATCGGGCGCGACGACGAAATCAGAAACGTAATACGCATACTTTCGCGCAAAACGAAAAACAACCCCGTGCTCATCGGCGAGCCGGGCGTGGGCAAAACCGCCATCGCCGAGGGGCTTGCGCAGCGAATAACTCGAGGCGACGTACCCGAAGGACTCAAAGATAAGCATATTTTCGCGTTAGATATGGGCGCGCTCATCGCGGGCGCAAAGTATCGCGGAGAGTTCGAAGAGCGTCTTAAAGCCGTGCTTTCCGAAATAAAAAAGCAAAACGGCAAAACTCTTTTGTTTATCGACGAACTTCATACGATAGTAGGAGCCGGCAAAACCGAGGGCAGTATGGACGCCGGCAATTTGTTAAAGCCTATGCTTGCGCGCGGCGAACTGCATTGCATCGGCGCGACCACTCTGGACGAATATTCCAAATATATCGAAAAGGACGCGGCGTTAGAGCGTAGATTTCAGCCCGTAACCGTGAGCGAGCCTACCGTCGAAGACGCGGTTGCCATACTTCGCGGGCTAAAAGAGCGTTACGAAATTTATCACGGCGTTCGCATACACGATAACGCGCTAGTGGCGGCGGCAACGCTTTCGGACAGATACATTTCGGATAGATTTTTGCCGGACAAAGCCATCGACCTTATGGACGAAGCGTGCGCGATGCTCCGCACCGAGATAGACAGCATGCCCACCGAAATGGACGTTATTTCGCGTCGCATAATTCAGCTTCAAATCGAAGAAATGGCACTTTCCAAAGAGAGCGACAAGCTTTCTAAAGAGCGGCTCGAAAGCGTCAAAAAAGAGCTTAGCGAAAAGCGAGAGCAGTTTTCCGGTCTTAAAGCTCGGTGGGATAACGAAAAACGCGGCATAAACGGCGTTAAGGATATAAAAGGAAAAATCGAAAAAACGAAAACGGATATCGAAAACGCCAAAAACAGCGGCGATTACGCGTTGGCGGCTAAGCTTCAATACAGCGAACTGCCCGCGTTAGAGGCTCAACTCGGTTCGCTTTCGGAATTCGCCGTAAAAGGCGAAAAAAGCTTGCTTCGCGACGAAGTCACCGCCGACGAAATAGCGAAAATCGTGGCAAAATGGACGGGAATTCCCGTAAGTAAACTAATGGAAAGCGAAAAGCAAAAGCTGTTAAAGCTTTCGGATAAGCTCCACGAGCGCGTCGTCGGTCAAAACGAAGCGGTCGACAAGGTTGCCGAAGCGATTTTGCGTTCGCGTGCGGGTATTTCGGACGAAAACAGACCTATCGGTTCGTTCTTGTTTTTAGGTCCCACGGGCGTGGGCAAAACCGAGCTTGCGAAAACGCTTGCCGAATATCTGTTCGACGACGAAAAAAATCTTATTCGCATCGATATGAGCGAATACATGGAAAAATTTTCCGTAACTCGTTTAATAGGCGCGCCTCCGGGATATGTGGGCTACGACGAGGGCGGGCAGTTGACCGAAGCGGTGCGCCGCAAGCCGTATAGCGTAATTTTATTCGACGAGGTCGAAAAGGCTCATCCCGACGTGTTCAATCTGCTTTTGCAAGTTTTGGACGACGGCAGAATTACGGACGGTCAGGGCAGAACGGTCAATTTTAAAAACACGGTTATAATTTTGACTTCGAACCTTGCGAGCGACTCGATTTTAAGCTCGATAGAGCGTAGCGGCGATATCGACGACGAAGCTCGCGGAGAAATTCAAGCACTTTTAAAAAGCAAGTTCCGCCCTGAATTTTTAAATCGCCTAGACGATATTTTAACATTCAAACCGCTTTCGCGCGCAGACGTTAGAGAAATAATAAATCTGCTTTTAAAACGACTTTCGTCTCGTCTTGCTCAAAAGCAAATCAGGCTGTTTGTTACGGATAGCGCGAAAGACGCCGTAATAGACGGCGGATACGATCCGGTGTTCGGCGCGCGCCCCTTAAAACGCTATATCGAAAGCAAAGTCGAAACCGCCGCCGCCAAGGTCATTCTCGGCGGAAACATCGGAGAGGGCGATACTTTGCGAGTCGATGCGATAAACGGCGAAATTATTGTCGAAAAAGCTTGATTTTAAGTCTTGCTTAACGCGTTTGCCGTTAAAAATTATTCTGCAGACAACGACGTTTAGTCGCAAATACGGTAAAAAAATCACAAATTCAAAAAGAACTCGTAAATTTTTTCGCCGCCCGCCATGCGCTCGGGGTGGAACTGAACCGCAATGATTTTCTTCTGTAAGTTTTGAAGTGCTTCTACGGTTCCGTCTTTAGCGCGTGCGCAAACGCTCAAACCGTAGCCGCGCGCTTTGGCGCATTGGCGGTGCGCGGAATTTACTAAAATCTCGTTTTCGGCGTAAATTTCATGCAAAAACCCTTTTTCGGTAAGTGCGATTGTATGAAAAACGTCGCCTAAAGGGCTGTAATGAAGTTCGGCTTCGTCTATTTTTTGGCAAAGAGTGCCGCCGAAGTAAACGTTTATCGCTTGCAACCCGCGGCAAACTCCTAAAATCGGCAGTTTTTTCGAAAGCGCAATCGCGATAAGATATTGTTCGGCGCAATCGCGTTTTAAATCGACGTCGAAGCAACGTTTTTCGGCGGAGCCGTAAAGGCAGGGCGAAATGTCTCCTCCGCCGGGGAGTAGCAATCCGTCGCATTCGCGCAAAAGTTCGGCGTTTTTGCTTACCACGGCAAAGCCGCCCGCGCTAGAAAGAGCTTTTTCATAATTTTCGGCGGTTTCGCCGTAAATAAAAATTTTTTTCATCGCTACATATTACGCAAAAAAAAATTTAATTGTTATAAAAGGCTATAAGAGGTTTTAAATGGATATAAAAATTTTAAATTGTTACAAAAGGCTTGCGCTCATCTGTTTTTACGCCCTTTTTTTGTTGCGGATTTTATAAATTTATGCTATACTAAAAAATATTATTTTTATTAAAGACAATCGGACTAGTGTAAATGAAAACGGAAAAAATCAAAAAAATAGGTTTTGCCGTCGCTATGGATAAAGAACTCACCGAGTTTTTAGCGGCGTTTAAAGATGCGGAAAAGTTAAAAAAAGGCGCGTTCGACGTCATTTTTGCGCGTAGCGGCGATAAGGAATTATACGTTGTAAAAACGGGAGTAGGCGAAATAAGCGCGGCATGCGCAACTCAATTTTTAATAACGGCTTGCGGCGCGGAAGCGATAGTAAACTTCGGCGTTTGCGGCAAAATCAATCCCGAATATAAAATTTTAGATACCGTCGCCGTGAAAAGCGTGGTTCATTATCAGTTCGATACGTCCGCGATAGACGACGTTCGCCCCGGCAGATATCTCGAATTCGAAAGCGAGTTTATTCCGACAGATCAAGACTTGTTAAGTTTAGCGGGTAGCCTATGTCCGAATTTAAAACTTGCCGTGTGCGCTTCGGGCGATAAGTTTGTGGGCGACGAGCAGTCGAAAAAAGATTTGCGCGCAAGCTTTAACGCCGACGTTTGCGAAATGGAAGCGGCGGGCGTTTTGCTTACTTCCGTAAAAAACGGCGTTCCCGCGTTGCTTATTAAATCGGTCAGCGACGATTGCGACGCTATGGATTTTAACACGTATTTGGAAAAAGCAGCAAAGGCGCACGTAAAACTTATTTTAGACCTAGTAGAAAGGCTGTAATATACTATATAAGAAAAAAAGCGCAAAACACAGAAAAGCGCATTAAAGTGAAAAAGCGAATAAAAAAATAACGCAAAAATACCCCATAAGAAAAAAAGCGCAAAACACAGAAAAGCGC
>CAYVKZ010000006.1:0-36514 GCA_964452295.1 uncultured Acidiphilium sp. | reverse complement strand
ATTAAAGCGAAAAAGCGAATAAAAAAATAACGCAAAAATACCCCATAAGAAAAAAGCGCAAAACACAGAAAAGCGCATTAAAGCGAAAAAGCGAATAAAAAAATAACGCAAAAATACCCCATAAGAAAAAAACGGAAAGATAACATGGCAGACACCAAGAGTATAGAAATAGAAAACAAAGAAGAAACAACCGAACGTTTACCCGAAGCCGCGGACTCCGCAACGGACGAGATGACGCAAAAGCATGCTCTTCCGATGATCGCGCTCAAAGGCAAGGTAGTGTTCCCCAACGTATATACCACGTTCGACGTAGGTAGGGCAAAATCGCTTGCGGCGCTCAATTACGCCGTATTGCATGGGCTCGACGTTTTTGTCGTTTCGCAAAAAGAATCGGCTAAAGACAATCCCTCGCCCGAAGACATATACGAAGTGGGCGTAGTATGCAGAGTTAAGCGTTCTATAAACATCGTAGGCGAAAACGTGCGCTTGCACATAGAAGGGCTTTATCGTGCTAAAATCGAGGAGTACGTTAAAACGGACGAATTTTTTGCCGTTTGCGTAAACGAGCTTTCCCCCGAGTACGAGGGTGATTTAGAGCTCAGTGCCTATTTCGACGTAACGCGTAAAAGCTATAAAGAATACGTTCAAAACGACAAAGCGGGCTCCGCTGAGGTTGCGAACAATATTTTAGCTTTAACCGACCCCGATATTTTCGTAAACGTGGCGACTTTTAATTCTTCGCTTAAAGAAAGCGAAAAACAGCGGATTTTGCAAACCGTTTCGGTAAAAGAGCGGCTTGAAATGCTTGCGACGTCGCTTTCTGCCGCGCTCGAACGCGCCGAAATGGAAAAGCGCATCGCGGCAAAAGTTCGCCAAAACGTAGAGCAAGGTCAAAAGGATTATTATCTGCGCGAACAGCTTAAAGTCATTCATCAAGAACTGGGCGACGACGCGGACGAAATATTAGATTTAGAAAATGCAATTCGCGCAAAAGGCATGCCTAAAGCCAGCGAAGAAACGGTTTTGAAAGAGCTTTCGCGCATGAGCAAGCTTAATCCTTCCTCGCCCGACTACGCCGTCACGCGCACTTATATAGATTGGATTTTAGACCTTCCTTTCAATAAAAAAACGGTCGATACCGAAGATTTAAACGAAGCCGAAAAAATTCTCGAAGCCGATCACTACGGCTTAGAAAAAGTTAAAAAGCGCATAATGGAATATTTAGCCGTGCTTAAGCTTACCAAAAAAACGGGCGGTTCTATTTTGTGTCTAGTAGGTCCTCCGGGCGTGGGCAAAACTTCGGTGGCTAAGTCGGTTGCTCGCTCGCTGGGTCGTAAGTTTGTCAGAATGAGTCTCGGCGGAATTAGGGACGAAGCCGAAATTCGCGGACACCGCAGAACTTACGTAGGCGCGATTCCCGGTCGTTTGATTTACGGAATGAGGCAGGCGGGCACCGCTAATCCCGTGTTTTTGCTTGACGAAATCGATAAATTAAGTCGCGATATGTCGGGCGATCCCGCGTCGGCGCTTTTAGAGGTGTTCGATCCCAATCAAAACGCAGATTTTAGGGATAGATATATCGAAATCCCGTACGATTTATCCAATGTTTTGTTTATAACTACGGCTAACTCGCTCGAAACGATACCCGCTCCTTTGCGCGACCGTATGGAAATCATCGAGCTCAGCGCCTATACCGAAGAAGAAAAATTGCAAATAGCCACTCGGTATTTGGTTCCTAAAAAAGTAGAGGAAAACGGTTTGAAGGAAGGCACCGTGTGTTTTTCCGAAAAGGGCGTGCGTGCCGTTATCGAGGGCTATACGCGCGAGGCGGGCGTTAGAAATTTAGAGCGCGAAATAGGAAGTGTTTGCCGAAAAATCGCGTACGACGTAGCTTCGAATAAGGTTTCCGATAGAAAAAAACATCAAATTAACGAAAAAAATATCGAAAAATATTTAGGCGTCGTAAAATTTTCTAACGACGACGATTCGCTTGAGAGCGAAGTCGGCTCCGCAACGGGGCTTGCGTGGACGTCTGTCGGCGGAACCACGCTTACCGTCGAGGTCGGGCTTATGAGCGGCAAGGGTGAAATTTTGCTCACCGGTCAGCTCGGCGACGTTATGAAAGAAAGTGCGCGCGCGGCTATATCTTATCTTCGCTCGAGTGCCGAAAAATACGGCATCGACCGCGAAACGTTTGAAAAGAACGATATTCATGTGCACGTACCCGAGGGCGCTACTCCTAAAGACGGTCCCAGTGCGGGCATAACCATGGCGACGGCGTTGTTCTCGGCGTTTACGGGCAAAAAAGTCAACAAAAAAATCGCAATGACCGGCGAAATTACCTTGCGCGGCAAAGTTTTGCCTATCGGCGGGCTTAAAGAAAAAACTCTCGCCGCTTACAGAGTAGGCATAAAAACCGTTATAATTCCGCATGCGAACAAAAAAGATTTAGAAGAAATTCCCTCGGATATCCGCTCGAAGATGAAGTTTATTCCCGTAAAAGAGGTTTCAGAGGTGTTCGAAAACGTGATTGAAGGACTGTAAAAGGGTTAAAAACTTTTAAAGCGTAAAAAAATAAGCGCTCGCGGCTATATTTGGGGCTTGCGAGCGCGTTTTAAGAAAAAACGAAAAGGTTAGATAAAGACAGGAAGAAAAAATGCAGATAAAAAGCGCAAGTTTTATAAAATCGGCGGCAGATAAAAGCGGTTTTTTAACCTTCGATAAACCGATTTTTGCCGTTTGCGGCAGAAGTAACGTAGGCAAAAGCTCGTTTATAAATATGATTTCGGGGCGCAAAAAACTAGCCAAAACTTCACGCGATCCGGGGCGTACGCGCCTAGTGAACTATTTCGATATGGGCGAATTTGTTTTAGCCGACTTGCCGGGGTACGGCTACGCTCAGGTTTCTAAGGGCGAAAAATTGAAATGGGCAAAAACCATCGAGGATTTTTTTAACGTAGGCAACATTTCGCACGCGCTTGCGCTTGTCGATATTCGCCACGACCCTTCGTGCGAGGACGTCGATTTTATAAATTATTTAAATCATTACATCATACCTTTTACCGTGATTTGCACTAAGGCGGACAAGCTTTCAAAAACCAGAATTAAGCCTGCGGCAAAAAAAGTCGCTGATTTTTTAGCGTTAGGCGAGGCTAACGTAATTGCCGTTTCAAACGAAACGGGCTTTGGTAAAGACAACGTTTTAAATCGAATCGAAAGCATGATAAACGCCTTTTATCAAACTCCGAAAACCTTGAAGACGATGCCAAATCAGTCGATTGCGATAAAGGCGAATAAAAACGCGAATAAAAACGCGAAAGTGTCGTTAATCGACCTATAGGCGGGCTTTTTAATCTTTCCACCACTCGCTTTCGGCGAATTTATCGTATAAAATAACGCTGCCTGCGCATACTTCTTCGCCGTAGATTATTTTGCCGCTCGAGTTTACGCTGTAGGGGATTATCGAGTAAGAATAGCTTCCGAAGTTTTCGGGTTCGTCTACAAACGTATTTTGGTCGCCGCTTATTTCGGCTATTATTTTCGAGCCGCCGTCGCCGCTTCGCACGATTTTGCACCGCACGAATTTTTTGCGGTTTATGCACAAAGTAACCTTACCGTTATCGGTCGAAAGTTCGCACTCTAAAATTTCGGGTTGCGAAAATTCGGCTGATTTTTCTTTCGGTTCGCTTCCTTTTAAAAATCCGAATTCCAGATTGTATTTTTCGGGCGCGTTGTCGTCTGCCAGCAGAATTTTGCCGTCCTCGTAAGCCGCCTTGCAAATTTTTACTTTAACGACTTCGTCTGAATTTTTAAAATCTGCGGGCGTGTGGTTAAAGTAGATATCGTCGAAAACTTTAGAGACGTATTTGGCGGCGTATCCGCCGGTTATGCGGTTATCCAATTTTTTATCGCCTAGCGCCGAAAATCTTATTACTAAAGAATGTTCCGAAGTATACGCCGCGCAAAGTGCGTCGTCGTTGCCGTTTTTATCGCCGTTCGTGCCTGTTTTTGCGCAAACGTTATAGCTTTTTTCGCATAAAGCGCGGGCTGTCCCGCTTTTTGCACATTCGCTTAGCGCCTCGTTTATAAGCTCCGCGGTGCCTGCCGAAAACGTTCGTGTTTCATTAAATTCGGCAGAATAAATTTTTTTATCGCCGATTTGCGCGCTTTTAACACGCTTGGGCGTGTAATAAATTCCGCCGTTTTTAAAAACGGAATACGCGGCGCATAGGTCTGTAACCGAAATGCCTTCGCCGATTGCGCCGAGTGCGCTGGCTAAGCTCAAATCGGTTATTTTAACGCCCGCTTTTAACGCCGCATCGGCGGCTTTTTTCGTGCCCAAAAGGTTTAAAACTTTAACTGCGGGCACGTTAAGCGACTTTTTAATCGCGTCTTTCACGCTTACGTAGCCACCGTATTCGTCTCCGTAATTTTGCGGGCTATATCCCGAAAAATCGGTGCGTTCGTTCAATATTTTAGTGGCCAGCGTAACCGTTTTGCTCTCCAACGCGGGCGCGTAAACCAAAAGCGGCTTTATTGCGGAGGCGGGCGAGCGTTTTAATTCGGCGTTGCCTATCTCCGCCAAAATTTCGCCGCGTGCGCCTATAAGGCAAGCCGCCGCTTCGCTTTTGTAATCGGCTAGACTGTTTTTAAGGCTTTCGTATGCGTTTTTATCGAAAAAAGTATATATTTTTATCGTTTTTTGCTCGTAGGGCGAAAGTTTTGCGTCGGAATAAACTTCTTGCAAAGCGGCGGAAAAATATTGAGTTTCGCTTTCGTTTGTATTTTCGCATAAGTCGACTTTTGTGCCGTAGAACTTGCAAAATTCCGCTTTAGATATGAGATTTTGCTCGCGCATCAGTTTTAAAACCAAATCTTTGCGTTTGTTCCCTTCGACCGTGCGGGGATTGTAATATGCGGGCGACTTAACGGTGGCGGAAAGTGCCGCACATTCGTTTAGGTCAAGTTCGCTCGCGCTTTTGCCAAAGTAGTTAAGCGAGGCGCTTTGCACTCCGTATCTGCTTTCGCCGAAATAAATAGTGCTCAAATAATAGCTTAAAATTTGTTTTTTGCTAAACTTTTTTTCGGCTTGAAGAGTAAGTTTAAGTTCGCGCAGCTTTCTTAAAATGGTTTTTTCGCCGCTTAAATGAGTGTTTTTTATGAGTTGTTGGGTTATCGTGGAACCGCCTTCTTTAAAGCTTTTGCTTTTTAAGTTATTTTTTGCCGCGCGGAAAAGCGCCCTTAAATCGACGCCGCGATGCGAATAAAATCGCTTATCTTCGACGGCGATAAAGGCGTTTAACAAATTTTCCGACAGATTTTCGACCTCTGTTTTCGAGTTTTCTCCGTTGCGAAAACAAAGGCTTGCGGGTAGTTCTTTTCCGTATCTGTCGTAAAAAACGACCGAATTTCCGTCTCGGCTAAACTTGCTTTCGTCCAGCTCGTAGCCCGCTCCCGCAACGAAATACATAATAAAGAATCCGAAACAGCAAATAAAGGTCGCCGAAAGTATTATCAGCGCGATTTTACGAATAATTTTCATGACGAAAACAGTATGCGCGCCTTTTAAACAATTATTTGCAAAAAGGACTTGAAAACAAACTTTTAAAACGGATAAATCGTTGACAGTTTTTGTCTATTATGGTAGAATATTTTTAGTAATTCGGCGATTGTTTTTAATCGGCGTAAAGCTAAAAAACAACTAATTAAAGCGGTGAAAATATGAAGAACAACGACAACGAGACGCTAGGCTATTGGTGCTCGTGGGTTACGCAGAATTATACGGCGGAAAGGCTTATCGAAGAAAAAAGGAACGCGTCGGCTTTTGCGGGCGACCAAGGTACCGACGGTGCGCGTTGGATGATGAACGAGAAAAACGCTTTCGGCGAGGGCGGTTGGATAGAACAATTTCCCGAAGTTCGCGAAAATTTATATTTTTTGTTAGACGACGGATGGGACGTGCCTTACGGTGCCTCGCCTTGGAAAAACGGAACGGGTTTCGGTTCGCTTATCGTAAACGAAGAGCGGTTCCCGTCGGTTAAAGGCATGTCACCCGCGGACAGATTGAAATTTTTAAACGAGCGAGTTAAAAGTAAAGGTTGGCGCGGATTGGGTATTTGGGTTGCCGCAAGATGCGATTTCGGCGAGGAATGCGGCGACGATTGCGTTTCGGGCTCCGACGACGCTTGCTTATCCGAAAAAGTTAAAGAATATTGGCGCGAACGCATTTTGTGGAGCAAATACGCGGGCGTTCGCTATTGGAAAGTGGATTGGGGCGATTTTTCGGCAAACGAAGAATTCCGCGGATTTTTAACTTTAACCGCGCAAGAACTTTTTTCCGAGCTGGTTATAGAACATGCCTCTTGTTGTCCGCCGCTAAACGGTTTTTCGATTGAAAACGAAAATTATAGCGGAAGATTTACAAGCGATGAAAAGATAATCGAGTTTGCAAAAAAAATATCGCCGTTTAGCGAAGTAATTCGCTCTTATGACGTGCTTGCTCCGCTCGCCGTCAGCTCTACTTTAGATAGATTGGCTGTTTTATTGCCGATGGCAAAAGGATATATAAACGCCGAGGACGAGCTATATATCGCGGCGGCACTCGGTTGCCAAATAGGCGTTATGCGAAACGCCTACGGCGCGGGTAGAAATAAAACGGAGTATAACGGCAGAGTTAGCTCGCTTGGCGGCGAAAGCGACCGACTAAGAGAAGTCGATGCCGTCGTAAGGTGGCAAAAAGCAGCTCAGCCATTCGTAGGGGGCGACCTTTTTAAAAGCGACGAGGTTTTATTCGACGATTATTATTTCGAAAAAGGCGAAACCTGGTGCTCCGAAACTTATAAAAAACAAATTCGGCAAGGCGCGCCCGCCGTTATAAGCCGAAACGCATGTCTGCCCGCCGTAACCGTCGGCGAACGAGGCGAAAAGCCTTTCGTCGCGTGTTCGGCGTTCGAGGGCGGGGCTTACGCCGTTTGCGTTTTGCCGCGCACTATAGGCGGAAAAAGTAAATATGCCGGCGGAAACATAGTCTGCACGCTCCCGCCGAAAACCAAAACGACGGCGATTTTCGGCGAAGCGGATAAAATAATTTTCAAATTCGGCGAAGGCGAAAATATAAAGAGCGCTAAAGCGATAAGCTTGTTGAAAGACGGCGAGCTTTTAGGCGAAGCCGAGGTTAAAGGTAACGAAATTACAGTAACTTCCGACCTTATAAAAAAAGCGACGGCTTCGGATAAATCGGCTCCCGCATTGGTAATAAATATAGAAAAATAACGACTCAAAAGTCAAACAACTAAAGAATAAGTAAATCGGAGGATATCGACTTGTATAATTTCAGCGATGGCGTTTATGCCGACGTTCGAATAGAAGACCGTTTTAATACGGTTATCGGCTTTACGGACGGAAAGTTGAAGGAGAAAAA
This sequence comes from uncultured Acidiphilium sp., assembly GCA_964452295.1. Lineage (GTDB taxonomy): Bacteria > Bacillota > Clostridia > Christensenellales > Borkfalkiaceae > HGM11416. The sequence goes on along the minus strand of CAYVKZ010000006.1, from coordinate 29,094 downwards.
AGAGCGCAACGAAAAACGCGCGTTTATTCGCGTTTTTGACGGAAAAATGTGGTACTATTCTTCTACAACCGACCTTGCTTCCGTGCAGGATAAAATCGACGAGCTTAGCAAAAAAGCAAGATATAACACGAAGATTTTAAACAATAAAACAGTAAGAAAATACGAGGTTAACAGCGACGTAAAAATGCAATTTTGCGCCGATTGCGTTAAAAACGTGCCTTTAGCGGATAAAATCGCACTTATAAAAAGTTATTTGCCCGAGCTTACTTTTTCACCGCTCGCGCAAATGCCGTCGGGGACGTATCTCGACAGATATAGTATTTTTGAATTTTATTCGTCAAAGGGAACTTACGTAAAATACGATTATCAAACGGCGGGGTTTCGTTTGGGCGCAACGCTCACGGACGGTGAAAAACATATTTCGGCGAATTTTCAGCGCGGCGACGTGAAGTTTTCTGCTTTAAAAGGCTTAAAACGCAAAATTCACGACTCCATAAAAGAGCAAATCGACTTTATGCAAAATTCCGTCAGCGTAGAGGCGGGCGAATATCCGATAATTTTATCGCCCGAAGCCGCGGGCGTTTTCGCGCATGAATCATTCGGGCACAAGTCCGAGGCGGACTTTATGCTCGCCGACGAGGGGATTAAGCGCGAATGGACGATAGGTAAAGTCGTAGGTTCGCCCATACTTTCAATCGTGGACAGCGGAAAAATTTTAGGTTCGGGATATTGTCCTTACGACGACGAAGGCACTCACGCGCGCAAAAATTACGTCATTAAAAACGGAATTTTAACGGGTAGACTGCACAGCGCGCAAACCGCGGTTGCTTTAAAAGAAAAATTAACCGGTAACGCCCGCGCGATAAATTGCACCTTCGAGCCGATCGTTCGAATGACCACCACTTACATAGAAAAAGGAGATCTTTCGATTGACGAGCTTTTTGCGGGAGTTAAACACGGATATTATATAAAAACGATAAAACACGGCTCGGGAATGAGTAAATTCACCATAGCTCCGCACCTTGCTTACGAAATCGAAAACGGAAAAATCACTCGTCCCGTTCAAATAAGCGTCATCACCGGCGACGTTTTCACCACGCTTTCTCTTATAGACGGGCTTTCGGATAAGGTCGAGCTTTTAAGCTTCGTTACGGGCGGTTGCGGAAAAATGGAACAGCAGGGCTTGCCCGTAGGATTCGGCGGACCTCACGTTCGCGTGTCTAAAATGTTCGTTCAATAATCTGGGGTGCTAACATGAGTAAAATCGAAAAAGAAGTATTGATAACTAAAGTTCACAGTGAAACCGTCAATTTAACGGACGGAAAAATAGATTCTTTCCGCGAAAACGAAGAAACGCAAAAGACCGTTCGCCTTTATCGAGACGGAAAAATTTCGGTGGCGGGCGCTTTGGGCGACGCAAATATCGCGGAGCTTGAAAAAACCGCCGCGGCAGGGCTTGCGGGCGACGGAATTCCTTACGTTTGCAAGCTTAGCAAAAACGTAAAATCGGTTATTAAAGATAAACCCGCCGTGCAAGACGATAAGTTTTTACCCTCGGCAAAGCGGCTTGCGCTAAAAGTTAAAAAAGCTTGCCCTAAATTTTTGGTCAACGGCAAAATTTCGGTCGAAAGCGTTAAAAAGTCTTACGAAAACAGCGCGGGAGCCGATTTAAAGTTCGAAAGTTCGGATTTCGGCGCGAGTTTTGTTTTGAAGGATAGAGAGTCCTCGAACATAATGGATGCAGGGTACGGTGCCGCCGTTCGCTATTACGGCAAGGCTTCGGAAGATAAAATCGTAAGCGATATGACAAATTTGCATAATGCGTTTTTCGGCAAAAAAGTCACGCTAAAAGACGGCGATTATCCTATGATTTTTTCGCCGTTCGATATATTCGGTCGGGTTATAAACGACTTCGTTGCCGAAATGTACGTATCCGGCGGCTCGCTTTTCAGCGGCAAGCTCGGCGAACGGATTTTTAACGAAAATTTATCGCTTTATATCGACAAAAACTGCTCGACCAATCACACCGCCTCGTTTTTCGACGCGGAGGGCGAAATCGCACCCGATTTCAGACCGAAACTTATCGAAAACGGCGTTTTAAAAGGTATTTTGACTACTAAAAACACTTCCGCGACGTTTAATTTGCCGCTTATAAAAAGCACGACCGCCTCTTACGACGGCGTTCCGTCTTTAGGAGTTTCCGGGCTTTATTTAAAACCGAATTCGCCCGATTTAAAGTCGCTTTTGGGTAAAAAACGCGCCGTTTTAATCGAGATGACCTCGGGCGGAGATATCACTCCGGAAGGCAAGCTCGGGCTTCCCGTTCAGCTGGCGTTTTTGGTCGAAAACGGAAAAATCGTTTCGCGCGTTTCGGATTTTCAAATAACCGCGAATATTTTCGAGCTTTTAGGTAAGGATTTTATAGGCGTTTCAAAGCGCGGCGTTTATTCGGCTTCCGAAACGTCGGCACTCGTTTGCAAGGCTAAGCTTATAAACGGCTGATTTAACTCGATATAAAATTAAAATATAAAATTTTAATAGCAATTTCGGCGCTTCGGTTTTTTATAAAAAATCGAGTGCCGTTTTTGTTATAAGTTGTTTTAAGCGGGGGGATTTTATTTTCGTTTAGTAGTTTTAGCGCGTTTTTTCTAAATTTTTTACTTTTAAAACTTTTGCCTAAAATCGTTATTTCGCTTATATTTTTATTATTTAAACAAGGCTTTAAGGCGATTGCATTAAAGCTTTTTTTGTGTTTTTTAAAAGTAGTGGTCGTAGGCGAGTTTTTATGCGAAAACGCGCTTAAAATTTTGGTTTTTAACCGTTTTTTGCAAATTAGAAAAGCGGCTTCGGGCGATAAAACTTGCGCACCCGCGTAAATCAGCCGTTTTAAATCGGAATAAGCTATGCGTTTAAAAGTTTTTGCGTTTTTAATTGCGCTCGGCGGGGCGTTTTTTACGCCTTCGACGTCGGTTATATTTAAATAGATTTTTGCGTTTAGTGCAAGTGCTATGCATGCGCCGCTTAAATCGCCGCCCCCGCGCGGCAACAGTTTGATTTTTCCGTTTAAGTTGCCGTAAAAGCCGGGGATAATCGCTTTTATAGTCTTATTCGGCGTTGTTTTTGTTTGAAAAATTAGCGAATTTAAAGCGTTTTTAGTGCGTTTTAGGTTTATTTTACATTCTTTTTCTTGCAAAAAAATAACTTTTTCGGGCGGAATAAGAGGCACGTCGAATTTATCGCAAAGAGCAAGGGCTGTTAAATATTCGCCGCGGCTTATAAGCTCGTCTTTCGTTAAATTTTCGCGCGACAAACAAAAAACAAATTTTTCTGTTTGTTGTTTCGATTGCCTTTCGGGAAGATTCAGCGCTCGGTTAAAGAAATCGAAAAACTTATTTTTTATTGCGTCCGTCGCGGTTTTTTCGTCCTTTTTTGCGGTTTTCGAATTATAAAGTTTAATTAAAAGGTCGGTGAGTTTTTCGCTGCAGACATTCGTTTTGCCCGCCGCGGAAATAATTGCAAAAACGTTTTTTTCGCTTTCAAAAAGCTCTCTTAGTTTTTTGATTCCTTGCGGGCTTGCTATCGCCGAGCCGCCGAATTTTGCAACGATTATATCGTCTTTTTTAGTTTTTTTGCTCATATTTTATATGTTTTTTTGCTAATTTGTTTATATGCAAATCAGTGCAGATTAGCAATTTTTTTGCATATTTCAACCGCGTTGTAAGCCGCTCCGCGCAAAAGATTATCCGCAACGCAATAAAGCTCTATGCATTTTTTGCAAGGTTTTCTTATTCTTCCCACAAAAACTTTGCCGCTTCCTTTTGCCAAGTCGTTTATCGGATAGGGCGGATTGCGTTTTTCGTCTATTACGGTTATCGGCTCGAATTCGCGCAATGCGAAAATCGCTTGTTGTAGCGAAAAATCTTGTTTTAGCTTAGCGCGTAAAAACACTCCGTGACAATTATCGGCGGGTACGCGCACGCAAAACGCCGAAATTTGCAATTTTTTGTCATTTAAAATTCTACGAGTTTCGTTTTGCATTTTTAATTCTTCTTGGCTGTATCCGTTTGCGAAAAGTTCGCCTATTTTAGGAATACAATTATTGGAAATATCGCATCCGAAAACTTTTCGGGATAAACATAATTCTTCTTTTTCAAGTGGTAAAAACTTGTTTTTTTGAGCTGATTTAAGCGCGGCTATGCCGTCTTTCCCGACGCCCGAAACGGATTGATAGGTTGCCGCGATTATGCTTTTTAAGCCGAATTTTTTAGCCAAAGGATAAAGCGCGATTACGCTTTGCACGGTAGAACAATTGGGGTTTGCAATGATTTTTTGCCCCGAATAGTCGCTAAAATTGATTTCGGGAACAATCAAAGGCACGTCCTTTTTTAGCCTAAACGCCGGGGAGTTGTCTATTACGACGCAATCGTTTTTTACGATTTTCGGCACGAGCTTTTTAGAAACGCTTTCGCTTGTGGCGAAAAAAACCGCGTCGCAACCTAAAATCGCCTTTTCGCTAAAAGGTAAAACTTGCAAAATTTCGCCTTTAAACGGATATTTTGCGCCCGCGCTTTTTTCGGTTCCCATCAAAATCGGTTTTTGGCAAAAATCCTCTTTGTTTAAAAGACTAAGAATTTTTTCGCCCACTAAGCCGCTTGCCCCGACAATCGCGATTTTTAAATTTTTCATTTTTTTTAGCCCCGGCGTTTTCGGTTAAGCGAGTAAGCGTTGCTTAATCGAAAATACTTATCGAACTATTATACGTTAGCGATTAAAAAAAAGTTAATTAAAAGGGCTCGGATTTTGCAACGAATTATACCGCCGAGTGTAATAAAAACGCCTTATTTTGCATTTTTGGATAAAATTGCGAGGTTTAGCCTTTATTCGGTTGATTATCGGAGAAAAAAATTATATAATTATAAGGTAGACGGATAGTCGTAGAGTAAACAGATTTTTCAGTAAGTAAAGTAGGAATAAAGGATATGAAGAATGTAATAGTCGTAACCGGCGCCAGCAGCGGAATGGGTAAAGAATTCGTTTTGCAAATAGCTCGCCGCGAAAAAGTAGACGAAATTTGGGTTATCGCTCGCAGAAAAAACAGACTGGAAGAACTTTCGAATCTTGTCGAAACAAAAATCGTTCCGCTCGAAATCGACCTTTCGGTAGCGCAAAACATAGCCGCTTATCGCGAAAAGTTAGAGCAAGAAAAGCCGAATATCAAAATTTTGGCAAACTGCTCGGGCTTCGGCAAGTTCGGTCATAGCGAAAATCTTTCGATTGACGAACAAGCAAACATGGTCGACTTAAATTGCAAGGCGGCGATGTATATGATCGATTATTCGCTTCCCTATATGAACGAGGGCGCGAAAATTATGAATATCGCTTCTTGCGCGGCTTTTCAGCCCATTCCTTACATAAACGTTTACGCGGCTTCGAAGGCGTTTTTGCTAAGCTACGGAAGGGCGCTTAACGCAGAGCTTAAATATCGCAAAATTCACGTTTTGTCGGTATGTCCGTATTGGACCAAAACCGAATTTTTCAATCGCGCCGTAAACGAAGACGAAAAACCAGTCGTTATTAAATACGACGTTATGTACGACGCAAAAAAGGTTATGGCTAAGGCTATAAAAGATTTATACGGAAAAAAAGATATGTCGGTTTACGGCGGGCTTAACAATATGCAGAAGTTTTTGGTTAAAATTTTACCGCATAAGCTCGTTATGAAAATCTGGATGAAAAAACAAAAGCTTAACGGCACTAAAGAAATGCGCTGAGCACAAAAAATCAAAACGCTTAAACGAAAAAATATCGGAGAAACAATATGAGTTACGCAGACAAAGTTTTTATAGATAATTGCAAGCAGATAATAGACGACGGCGTGTGGGATCGCGAATACAAAGTTCGCCCGCATTGGGAGGACGGCACCCCCGCATATACGAAAAAATCGTTCGGAATAGTTAACCGTTACGACCTTCAAAAGGAGTTCCCGATACTTACCATACGCAAAACGGCGTTTAAATCCGCAGTGGACGAACTTTTATGGATTTGGCAGAAAAAATCCAATAACGTGCACGATTTAAAAAGCCATATTTGGGACAGCTGGGCAGACGAAACGGGCTCTATAGGCAAGGCTTACGGCTATCAGCTCGGCGTTAAAAATAAGTATAAAGAGGGCGAATTCGACCAAGTAGACCGAGTGCTTTACGATTTAAAAAACAATCCGTCTTCGCGCAGAATTTTAACCAATATTTACAATTTTGCAGACCTTAACGAGATGCACTTGTACCCTTGCGCGTATTCGATGACTTTTAACGTTTCGGGCGATAAGCTAAACGGAATTTTAAATCAACGCTCTAACGATATGTTGGTTGCGAACAACTGGAACGTCGTGCAATATTCCGTTCTTTTAATAATGCTTGCGCAGGTCAGCGGGCTTAAGGCGGGGGAACTCGTTCACGTCATTGCGGACGCGCACATTTACGACAGACATTTTTCGTCGCTTAAAGAGATGCTTTTAAATCCGCAATACGACGCTCCCGTGTTAAAAGTCAATCCCGACGTTAAGTATTTTTACGACTTTAAGGTCGAAGATTTCGAACTCGTCGATTATAAGGCGACGCCGATTTCTAAAAAATTAGAGGTGGCTATTTAATGAACGCCATTTTGCACGCCGATAAAAAGTGGGGCATAGGCAAAAAAAATTCGCTTATGTTTTCGCTCCCCAAAGACATGCGCTTTTTTAGGGAAACCACGAGCGGTAAAGTCGTTTGTATGGGATATAACACTTTGCTTTCTTTTCCCGAAGAAAAGCCGCTAAAAAACAGAGTCAACGTAGTTTTGTGCCCCGAAGACGTTAACCGCGACGACTGCGTTTGCGTTCATTCTCTAGAACAGTTAAAAAGTGAGCTTCGAGCCTATAAGACAGACGACGTTTTCGTTATAGGCGGGGCTACTTTTTATAAAACGATGCTCCCTTATTGCGAAAAGGTGTATTTGACCAAAGTCGATTTCGACGGAAAAGCGGACGTGTTTTTCGAAAATCTTGACGAAAACGTCGATTTCGCGCTCGAAAGCGAGGGCGAACCTATCGACGATAACGGCTATACGATTCGTTTTACTACCTATAAAAACTTAAACGTAAAAAAATTTTAATTTATATATAAGGAGAATTCAAAAATGAAAGTTGTAATAACCAAGGATTACGACGAAATGAGCGCTAAGGCGTTCGAGGTTATGGCAGAGATTGTTAAAAACAATCCTTCTGCGGTTTTAGGGCTTGCCACCGGTTCTACGCCTATCGGTCTTTATAAAAACATGATTAAAGACCATAAAGAAAACGGAACCAGCTATAAGGGCATTAAAACCGTAAATTTGGACGAATACGCAGGACTCGATTATTCGAGCGATCAAAGCTACGTGTATTTTATGCGCGATAATTTGTTCGACCATATCGATATCGACCTTAAAAACACCAATATCGAAGACGGAAAAGCTGCCGATCGCTCTGCCGAATGTGACAGATATAACGCGCTTTTAGAAAACCTTCAACAAGATATTCAGGTTTTGGGCATCGGTTCTAACGGACATATTGCGTTTAACGAACCGGGTACCGAATTCGGTAGCGTAACACATATCGTCGATTTAACCGAAAGCACTATCAAGGATAACTCTCGTCTTTTCGAAAGAATAGAGGACGTTCCTCGTCAAGCGTTCACCATGGGGCTTAAAAACATTATGAACGCTAAAAAAATTCTTATTTTGGCTAACGGCGCAAACAAGGCTAAAGCCGTTTACGGATTGGTTAAGGGCAAAGTAACCGAAGACGTTCCCGCCTCCGTTTTACAGCTTCACCCCGATTGCGTTCTTATCTGCGACGAAGCCGCCGCTTCTTTGTTAAAGTAATAACTCGTTATTAAAAACACGATAAAAACAAACAAAAAGCTCGTTCCGAAGTTTTCGAAACGAGCTTTGATTTAGGAAACGAAAATAATCTAAAGTGCCGATAACGGGCTTATAGCGGCACTTTTTTGTTTTTATAAAGTTTTTTTTGCGTTAAGCCGTCGTTTTTTTAATGCCCCAAACCTTTTCGGGCGTTTTGTTTTCGGCGCTTCTAACCGTAACGGTAAGATAATCGCCGTTTATTTCGATTTCCGCCCACGACGAGGCATGCGAGCCTCCGTAATAGCCGTATAACGATTTATCGGCTTCGCTTACTTTTACGTCGGCGCTACTTTTAGATTGATTACCCGCCGCTCCGTTCATAACGTAAATAGTGCCGCTGGGGTTAACCGAATAATTAATTCCGTTTTCGGTTATTACGTTTTCTTCGGAGGGTTCTAAATCTTCGTTTATCGGGTACGTGCGCGAAACCATATGGTCGTGCCCTTGCAATACGAGGTCTACTTTGTATTTTGCGAACAATGCCGCAAGTTGATATCGAAGCCCCATGGCTATTTGATTTCTGTTTGAATCGGAGCCCCATTTGCCGACGGAATACATCGGGTTGTGCATCGAAACGACAGTCCATTTTTGCGTTTTGTTTTCGAGTTCGTTCACAAGCCAATTATACTGCGCTTTGGGAAGTCTATACGTTCCGCTTGCAAAGTTGGTATTAAGCATAATAAACTTAACGTCGCCGTAAACGAAAGAATAATAGAAGCCTAATTTCGCGCTTTGTTCGGGAATACTGTAATTAAAATGATTGATTGTCGCGTTATAAGTGGTTTCGCCTCCGTGCGTCGAGTAGGTCGTTTCGTGGTTGCCGGATATAGCCATAACGGGAATTGCGCTAAGATAATTATAGTTTTCGTTAAGCATCGCAGCCCAATAATTTTCGAATTTTCCGTATTCGACGACGTCGCCGGTGTGTAAAACGAAGCGGGTTTGCTCGTCGATATTGCTAAGAACTTTTGCGTAGTCTGCGCCGGTACCGCTACCTGCGGTGGCTGTAATGACTTTATCGTCGCCGTCGTTTACTTGCGAGTCGCTTACGTGTACGAACTTAAAGCTCGTTTCATCGGGATTAACCGCAGTAAAGGTGGCGGGTCCGGTTGCAACGTTCATATAATCGTCCGATAAAACGTAGGTGTATTTTGTATCGGGCGTAAGCCGAATTTGCGCTTTGCAAACGTAAAGGTCTATAATTTCAGCGTAGTTGCTTAAATACGCTTGAGTTTTGTTAACCGAAACCGAAACGGTTGTGTAATTGCCGTCGAGCGTTTCGCCTTTGCTGATTTTAAGTTTGGGACGAGCGGGTTCTTCGGTTGTGTTCCAAGTAAAACCGTAGGTGCAGCTTTCCGCGTCGTAAAGCGATAAAGTAACGGCGCTTTGCTCATAACCCGAACGGTCGGTTATTTTATCGTATTCGGCTAAAGTTTTACCCACGGTAAACGTGCCGCTCGAAGCGGTGCCCGCCGCGCCGCACACGCAAGACTTAACGAACGTAAGTTTGGTCGTTTGCGTGGCTTCTTTAATAAGATATTGCTCGCCGCGAACTTCTTGGTTGTAAACGTGCGGGGCGAGGTTTAATTTTAAATCGCTTTCGGTTGCTTCTTTGTATTCGCCGTTTTGCTTGATGAATAACTTTCCGCAATCGGGGCAAACGTAGTGCGCTTTAACTCCGTTTTTGCTACAAGTGCTTTCTATTTCGGCAACGGCGTCTTTATCTTTTATGTTGTGGCGCTTTGCGATAACGATGTCCGCATTGCTAACCGCTATGTATTTGCCGGAGCTGTATTTGAATTTATAGCCGCAAAGACTGCATATGTAGTGCGTTATATATCCTTCGTTATCGCAAGAAGCAAGTTGACCGTCTACTTTAACGTATTCGTGCTCGCAATCGGGAACGATTATCTGATCGCTCGAATCGGGGGTGCTCGACGCGTTAGAGCCGCCGCACGCCGCTTGCGTGAAAATTAGGCACACCGTTATAAACGCGGCTAAAAAATGTTTGAGCGAATTTTTCATGTGTTTCTCCCTTTTTGATTAAGTTTTTTACATCGAATATATATGTTAAATATATTCGTGCTACTCATGTTAGCGCATTTACGACTCTTCGTCAATAGAATATTTTACCCGATTATTGAATTTTTTTACCGCGTCAGACTGTATCGGCGAAAGCTACTCAGTGCCTAAAAAAACTAGTCATAGGTAAAATTCGGCTAAAAGTAATTCGCATTTTGACAAAATCAATTCGTATTTTCGTTAAATGATAATGTACAAAAAAAACCGCCAAAGTATCGATAATCGACCTATAGACGGGTTTTTTGATTTTTTTAGCCGGATTTATTCGTGTTTTTAGTTAAAATTATTCCTTATTCGAAAGTTCTTGTTCGTAGGCGGCTAGAACCTGCGAAACGATATAGTCGCGAGTTTCTTGATTTACGGGGTGGGCTATGTCTTTATACTGTCCGCCGGGGGTTTTGCGCGAAGGCATAGATATAAACAAGCCTTTGTCGCTTCGTAAAACTTTTACGTCGTGAACTACGAGTTCGTCGTCGAACGTGAGCGTCGCTACGGCTTTAAGAATGCTTTCGTCGTTTACGATTCTGATTTTTACGTTTGTGATTTTCATTTTTTTACCGCCTTACAAATATATTTCGGGAGCGCCTCGTTCGTTTTTTATAATTCTATTTTCGTAGTTTTGCTTTTTCTACCTTAAAATGGGCGCATTACCCGCTTTTACGCTAATATAATAGCACAAGTTAAAACAAATTTCAATAGTTTTTTGAAAAAAAACTTTAAATTAAGCAAAAAAAATTTTCATTTTTTTATTAAATACGGATTTTTTTCGGCGTTTTTTAAAAAATCGGGCTTATTTTCGCCAAAAAACATAGTATAATTATAACGAGAGTTTTTTTAATGACGAAAAACGACGGCTTTAAAGTGTATTTTTTGGGCGTGGGCGGCGTTAGCATGTCTGCGCTCGCAATTTATTTAAAGGGTAAGGGGCTTTGCGTAGGCGGTTGCGATAAAGCTTCGAGCGAAAGCTTTCCGCGGCTTGAAAACGCGGGCGTTAAAGTCGATTTTATTTGCGACGAGCAAATCCCCGAGGGCTTGAAAAACGCCGACGCGGTAATTTATACCTCTGCTTTAAGCGATAAAAGCGCGCAATTTTTATACGCGCAAAAAAGCGAGAAAATACTCTATTCGCGCGCCGAACTCTTGCGTGAAATAGCCGACTCTTATCCTTTTTTTATCGGAGTGAGCGGCACGCACGGCAAAACGGCTTGCACTTGCCTGCTTGCTCATATATTCAAAAGCGCAAACGAACGATTTTTCGCGCATATCGGCGGGTTCGATTCGGTTTTCGGTAACTGTTTTTATAGCGGAAAAAACTTGATTATAAGCGAGATTTGTGAGTATAAACGCAATATTTCGCTGTTTTCGCCCTCGGTCGGCGTGATTTTAAACGTCGATAACGACCATTTGGAAAGCTACGGCGGATTTTCGGGCGTGTGCGCCGAGTTTTTTGAGTTCGGCAAACGCTCGGGCGTTTGCGTTTACAACGCGGACGATAAAGTTTTTCGCGATTTCAGTAAAAAAAACGGCGGCTTAAGCTTAAGCGGCGTTTCGTTTTCGATAAAAAACGAGCTTTGCGATTATTACGCTAAAAACGTTCGCGTAAAAAACGGAGTTTTGCGCTTTGATTTAATGGAACGCGGCAAAAATACGGGCGAATTTAAAATAAAAAGCGGGATTTTTCATAACGTTTACAACGCGCTCGGCGCTATCGGCGCGGCTAGGCTTTACGGAATCGGTTTTGATAAAATCAGGCGCGGTCTTTGGGCGTTTTCGGGCGTTAGCCGCCGCGAAGAATGGCTCGGCGAAATAGGCGGAGTGCGGATTTTTGCCGATTATTGCCATCATCCCGCGCAGATTAGGGATATTTTAGACGCCCTAAATGCCGATGAAAACGCCGAAAAAAGAAAACTTATTGTAATTTTTCAACCGCATACATATTCTCGTACCAGAATTTTATTCGAAGAATTCGTTTGTGCGCTTAGCTGTTTAAATAAGGCGAGCGGCAAAAACACTCGCTTAATTATAACCGATACTTACGCCGCTCGCGAAGAGTACGATTATTTAGGGTCGGGAAAACTGCTCGCGAGCGCGCTTTCGGGTTGCGAATACGTCGCGGATAAAAGGACTGCCGCAAAAGTCGCGCTGGATTCTTCCGCTCGAGGCGACGTGGTCGCTTTTTTGGGCGCGGGCGATATTTATTACGAGGCAACCGAGCTTTTTAATCGCGATTAAAACTGCTTGTAAACTATTAAAAGCCCGCCTATAGGTCGATTATCGGCACTTTTTGCCGTCGTTTTTATTAAAAAAAGGGCGGTTTTTCGTTTTTTTTAGAATAGGAGTTTTGCGGACGATTATTCAATATCTGTCGGGCGAAAAAGTTAAAATCCTCGCGTTAAGCTTTAATCGGTTGACTTTACGCGTGCGATAAAGTATAATAATTAAAAAGATTAAGTTTGGCGTTCGTTGCTTTTTTGTCGAACGCTTGCGGTTTTAGGGGATTTAACATGCGCATAAGGAACGCCTTTAAAGTTTTGTTTTCGAACATAAACTATCTTTATAAGTCCACGCTTTATCGCCTTTTATGTACGGCTTTTGCGGTGCTTATCGCGGTTTTTGCGGTAGGACCGGGGCTTTTGCCTGTAACCGAGTCGGCTGAGTTTTCCGCGTTTTTGCAAAATTTGCGCTCGATATTCAGCGGGTTTTTTCAAGGCGAGGGCGTAAAAGCGGCAACCGATTCGCTTCCCGCTAGCTTTGCGGCGTTTACGGCGATGCTTAAAAATCACGTTTCCGCCATCAAATGGGCGGCTGTGGGCGCGATTTTGGTGCTTTACGTTTGGCGGGTGCTTTTGGCGGCGGGCGATTATGCGATAGGCAGAATTTTAAACGAACACATGTCCTCTTACACTCATTTCAGCTTTTTGCCTACTTTAGTCGATTCTGCGAGCGCCGCCTTTTCTTACGGTGCGATAATCGCTTTAATAGACCTAATTACCGGCGCGATTATAATCGGAATTTGTGCCGTTTTGGCTGTTTATCTTATCGAATACATTTCGGTTTTTGCGATAATCGCGGGGATTTTGTTTTTGGTTTTCGGCTTCGCGGCGAGGTACGCTTTAACTTCGCGCGTTATGCCTAATATGGTTTGCGGCGGCGATAATATTTTTATCGCGCTTAAAAAAACTTTTCCCTCAGGCAAGCACTTCGCTTCGATTACCGGTAACTACGCGTTTATGCTCATTTTTCTTTATTACATAAACGTTTCGGTCGCGCTGTTTACTTTCTTGGTGGGGCTCGTTATATCGCTTCCGTTTTCTGCTTTTTGCATTACGGCGTTTAAATTTGTCGAGTTTTATTGCTTTAAAGGCAAACGTTTTTACGTGGATTACGAAACGATCGTTTCGCCCGCTAAAAATCGGGCGGACGCCGAGTTTACTAAGTTTATGTAAAATTCTTGATAACAAAAACGTTTTAATTTAATATGAAAGAATATAAAAAGCGCCGAAGCGATTTTTCGTTTCGGCGTTTTTAAATACTGATTTTTATCTATTTTTAAGCCAAGTCGAGGGCATAAAGGTTAAAAGAAGGGGATAGATTTCTAATCTTCCGAACAGCATCGCAAGCGATAACAAGAATTTTGCGGGGTAAGAAAAACAAGAAAAGTTCGCCGCCGCCTCTCCGTATGCGGGACCGATGTTGTTAAAACAGCTTACGACCGCCGTTATGTTTGCCTCAAGCGATAAGTTTCCGAACAGCGAAACCAGCAAAAACAGCCCTATAATGAACGCCGAGTATATCGCGAAATAGGTAGTTATCGAATAAGCCGCGGCGTCGTCCAAGCGTTTGCCCTCGAATTTAACCACGCTGGTCGCACGAGGGTGAACGATTTTTTTAAGTTCCTTTTTTATAACCTTAATCAGGACTATAAAGCGCGAAATTTTAAGACCGCCGCCCGTCGAACCCGCGCACGCGCCTATAAACATCAGAACGAACAAAATCGCTTTGGAAATCGAGGGGAATGCGTTCATGTCCGCGACGGTGAAGCCCGACGAGGTCATTATCGACGAAACGCTGAAAAACGAAACTCTTATCGCGTCGCCGAAGTTCGAATAGATTGCGCTCATCGTTACCGAAAGGTTTACGGCGATTGCGATAGAACAGAATATCATGATTCCGAAATACGCATGCATTTCTTCTGATTTAAGCGCCGTGCGTATTTTTTTGATTATAATAAGGTAGTAAAGGTTGAAGTTTACTCCGAAAAGCGCCATAAAAATCGCTATTACCCATTGCAGATAATGACTGTAACCGCCTACGGAGTCGTTTTTTATGCCTAAGCCGCCCGTTCCCGCCGTGCCGAAAGCGTTCAGCAAGCTGTCGTATAAAGGCATGCCGCCCGCTAAAAGCATTATTATCAAAACGGCGGTCATTACGAGGTAGATTATATAGAGAATTTTTGCCGTGTCTTTAGAGCGGGGAACGAGTTTGTCTACGGTAGGTCCTGGCATTTCCGCTTTTAAAATGTGCATCGAGCGGTCGGGCGCTTTAGCGGTTATCGCCATAACGAAAACCAAAACTCCCATGCCGCCTATCCACTGAGCAAACGAGCGCCAAAACAGCGTTCCGCGGCTGAGTGCCTCGACGTCTACCAAAATCGAAGAGCCGGTCGTTGTAAATCCGCTAACCGTTTCGAAAAACGCGTCGAAATAATTGGGAATATCTCCGCTTATCACGTAGGGCAGCGCGCCTATTGCGGATAGCGACAGCCAAACGAGCGCCACGATTATCAGTCCCTCGCGCGAGTAAAACACTTGGCTTATCGGTTTAAAAATGAGTGTGAGCGCAAATCCCGCGGCTAAAGCGATGCCTATCGTTATCAGAAACGCCCATAAACAGCTTTCTCCGTAAATGAGCGAAACAACGGCGGGTACGGCGAGCATTCCGCCCAATAGTTTAAGCGCTTGTCCCGTCGTGTAAAAAATCATTTTGTAATTCATAATAAGTCCTTTTCTTTGGTTGCCGTTATGACCTGGGTAAAGCGTCTTTGGGGTTTAACACGTCTTTCAGGTCGAAAAGCTTTTGCCCCGCCGCGATTACGATTACTTTATCGCCTTTATCGATATAATCTTCGCCGCCGGGGATGAACGCGCGCTTATCTCGAGTAATTCCCGCTATTAAAATGCCGGGTTTTAGCTTTACGTTTTTAAGCGGAACGCCTATCGCGGGGAATTCCGCCGCTACGTTAAACTCTAACGCCTCGGCTCCGCCGTTTAAAAGGCTGTAAAGCGTTTCAACGTTGCTCCCTAAAGAATTTTGAAGGGCACGAGCGTAACGGACCAAAGTGTCGGCTATTATGTATTTTGGCGAAATAAGCGTTTCCAGACCCAGTCTTTCAGCCATTGCTTCCAGTTCGCGACGATTTACCTTGCCTATTACTTTGGAAACTCCGCGGGTTAGGGCGTAGGCGCCTATTAAAATATTCGTTTCGTCGCTACCGGAAAGGGCGATGAACGCGTCGGTTGTGTCGATGCCTTCTTCCATAAGCGTTTCTTGATTCATTCCGTCGCCGTTTATTATAAGCGCGTTGTCTAAAAGCTCGGCAAACTCGGTACAACGAGCGGCGTCGCGGTCGATTATTTTAACGGAAGTGTGCTCGGAAAGCAGTTTTTTGGCTAGATAATAAGAAATTCGGCTCGCACCTAAAAGCATGACGTCGTGCATTTGTTTGTGCGTTACGCCCAGTGCTTTTATAAGCCCGTGAATATCTTCGCCCGTAGCGGTCAGCCCGATTTTGTCGCCTGCTCGCAGACGGAATAAACCGTTAGGAATATAAACGTTGTTTCCGCGCTGAACCGCGCTTATCAAAAAGTGCTCTTTTACCTTTTTTCTTAAGTCTATCATCGAAATGCCGTCTAGGGCGGAGCCTTGTTTTACGATGATTTCAACCATTTTAAAAGCGCCGTTTTCAAAGCTTTCCACCTTGGTGGCGGAGGGCATTTTTAAAACGTTATAAAGTGCTTCGGCAGTTAAAAGCTCGGGGTTTATTACCATAGAAAGCTCTAGCGCTTCGCGCATAAATCCTAGGCTTCGGGTGTTATATTCCGAACTTCTGATTCGTGCAACCGTATGCTTTGCTCCCAACTTTTTGGCAGCGAAGCAGCTTAGCATGTTCAGCTCGTCGGAATCGGTAACCGCGATAAAAAGTTCTGCGTCTTTAACTCCCGCTTCTTCTAATTTGTCGTAAGAAGTGCCGTTGCCGCAAAGCCCCATAACGTCGAGCGTGTCGGTAACCTCGGTTATGACCTCGGGATTATTGTCGATGACAAGCACGTCGTGGCGTTCGTTTGATAAGCTTTCGGCTATGGTTTTGCCTATTTTGCCACAGCCTACAACTATTATTTTCATAAGGATCGGCTCCCTCGTTTTTTTTAACGACAGTATAGCACTTTATGCCTTTATTGTCAATAAAATAAAAAATACGAGGAAAATAAAAAGCATAAAAATTTTTAACGTGCGCGGCGGTACAAAATATCGGTTAAAGATACTCGCAAAGTATATTAAAAAGTTTATCCGTTCCGTTTTGTAAGTTTAATAATTCTATGTTTTTTAATATTTCGTCTTTGTTTTTTAAAAGAGAGTTTAAAAGGGGAATAAGTTCTGCGCTTAAGTCGTTTTCGTCGCAATAAAGCAAGGCGCCTTTTTGTTCGAAGTAATGCGCGTTTTTAATTTGGTCCCCGCGCGAGCCTTTTTTAAGCGGTACGCAAATCGAAGGTTTTTTTGCGTAAAGAGTTTCGAATATGCTGTTCGAACCGCCGCGCAGAATGCAAAAATCCGCCGCCGCCAAGGCGTATTTCATGTCGATGAATTCCGCCGCGAAATAGCCGTTAACGGGCTTATAGGCGGACTTTTTGCTTTTTCCCAGCGAGTGTAAAACGTTAAATCGCTTTAAGATTTCGGGCAGATTTTTAAAAATCGCCTCGTTTATGATTTTACTGCCTTGACTGCCGCCGCTTATTAAAAGTACGGGTTTGTTTTTCGTAAATCCGAAATATTTTAAGCCCTCTTTTTTACTGAGCGAAAATAACTCTTCGCGCATGGGCGAGCCGATACGTTCGCCCTTTAACTTGTTTGCGGTTTGACTAAAAGTGCATAAAAGCCTAGCACCCGCTTTTACGGTAATTTTGTTTGCAAGCCCCGCGGTTAAATCGGACTCGTGGCAGACAACGGGAATTTTTAGTTTAGTCGCCGCCAAGCAAACGGGCAGGGCGCAATATCCGCCTTTCGAAAATATTACGGACGGATTGATTTTTTCAAGTAAAATCTCCGCTTCTTTTCTCGCGCGTAAAAGTTCGAAGGGTAAAAGCGCGTTTTTTAGCGCGCGCGGCGAAAATCCGCGAATTAGTTTGGGTGGGTTTATTTCGCACATTTTATCGCAGTTATTACGCATCAATTTTTTTTCGAGTTCTTTGCCGCTTCCTATATAAACTGCGCTTATGCCGATTGCTTTTAATTTCGGGTAGACAGCTAAAAAGGGCACAATATGTCCCGCCGTTCCGCCGCCTGCGAATACTATTGTTTTTTTCATACTTTTATTGTATGCAAAAAAGAAAAATATAGTTTTTTTTGATGGCGCTTCGCTTACGTCTGTTATAAATAAAAACCCGCCAAAATATCGATAATCGACCTATAGGCGGGTTTTTTGTTGTTTTTATTGTTGGTTAAACGCGATTTTTAATAAGCGAGAATAAAGAATTATTTAATCTTAATGAATTCCTGACCGCCCATAAAAGGACGAAGAACCTCGGGGATTTTTACGCTTCCGTCGGCTTGTTGATATTGTTCGATAAGTGCGGGGAACACGCGCGAGGTAGCCAAGCCGCTTCCGTTTAACGTATGAACGAATTCGGGCTTGCCCGTTTTCGTGTTTCTGAATCTGGTGTTGTTTCTTCTTGCCTGATAATCGTTGGCGTTGGAAACGGAACTTACTTCTTTATAAATACCCATCGAAGGAATCCAAACTTCGATATCGTAGGTGCGCGCCATCGAAGCGGAACAATCGCCCGCCGCAAGTTTGCTTAATCTGAAATGAAGCCCTAATTTTTCCATAAGCGAGCAAGCCTTTTTAACCAGTTCGTCGAAAGCTTCGCGGCTATGGTCGGGGTGAGCGTATTGAACCATTTCCACTTTATTGAATTGATGTCCGCGAATCATGCCGCGTTCTTCCGCGCGATAGCTGCCCGCTTCCTTTCTGTAGCAAGGCGTGTAAGCGAAAAATTTCATGGGGAGTTTGCTCTCGTCGATTATTTCGCCCGCGTACATATTAACGAGCGCCGTTTCGGCGGTGGGAAGCATGAATTTAGACTTTTTAACGTCGCCCCCTTCGCTGTCGACCCAATAAACTTCGTCGGCAAATTTCGGGAATTGTCCCGCGCCGAAGCCACAGTTATATCCGAGCATGTGCGGGGGGAGAATGAACTCGTAGCCGTCGGATAAATGTTCGCTTATGAAAAAGTTTAAAAGTGCCCATTCGAGCCTTGCGCCTTCTCCGCGATACAGCCAATAGCCGCCGCCCGAAAGTTTAACGCCGCGTCCGTAATCGATAATGCCGAGCGCGGTGCATAAATCGACATGATTTTTGGCGTTAAAGTTAAATTCGGGTTTTTCGCCGAATACTTTAACGACCTGATTGTTTTCTTTTTCGCCGGGCAAAAGGTCGTCGTCCGGAACGTTGGGGAGACGAGAAACGAAGTCGTTGATGCGATTTTCGATATCCGCTTTCTTTTCGTCCAAGGCGGAAATTTTATCGCCGAGCTCACGCATTTCGTTAAAAACGGCGGTAACGTCTTTACCTTCTTTTTTAAGTTTGGGGATTTGCGCCGAAACTTTATTTTTTTCGGCTTTCATTTGTTCTACTTCGACGATAACTTTTTTACGTTCTTGGTTAAGGGTTAAAACTTCGTCGAAGTTGACTTCGCAACCTTTTTTGGCAAGCTTTTCGCTAACGAGCTGCGGATTTTCGATGATTTTATTGATGTCTAACATAAATCCCATCCGTTGTCAATTGATTTTTTTTGTTTAATTATACAACCTTTCGCGCGAATTTGCAATAAAATTGAGGGCAATAAGCTTAAACAAAGTAAAAATAATTGCAAAAAGTCATTAAATATGGTAAAATATCATTTCGTAGGATTAAAATAATGCTTACACGCGCGCGAAAGCGGCGCGGGTAGACAAATCGGAAGGTATAATTATGAAGCTATACAACACGCTCACGCGTAAAAAAGAAGAATTTTCTACGGCGGACGGCTCGAATAAGGTAAGGATGTATTCGTGCGGACCTACCGTTTATAGTTACGCGCATATCGGAAACATGCGCACCTATGTTTTTATGGACCTCTTGCGCCGCGCCTTAAAATACGAAGGCTATAAAGTTAAAGGCGTTATGAACGTTACCGACGTAGGGCATCTTTTATCCGACGGCGACGAGGGCGAAGACAAAATGCAAAAAGCCGCCGCCGAACAACATAAAAGTCCTTACGAAATCGCCGAGTTTTATTCGCGCGTTTTCTTTGAGGATTTAAAAAAGTTAAACGTTGAAAAACCCGAGCTTACTCCTAAAGCTACCGAGCATATAGATTGCATGCTCGCGTTCGTCGAAGAACTCGTCGAAAAGGGCTACGGCTACGAAACGAGCGACGGAATTTATTTCGATATATCCAAGGCTAACGCTTACGGAAAGCTTTCGGGCGCTAAGTTAGACGAGCAAAAAGCGGGCGCGCGCGTGGAAGTCAACAGCGAAAAACGCCATCCCGCCGACTTCGCGTTATGGAAAAAGGCTCCCAAAGAGCATATTATGCAATGGGATAGTCCGTGGGGTAAAAGTTACCCCGGCTGGCACATAGAATGTTCGGCGATGAGTCGTAAATATTTGGGCGACGAATTCGATATTCATACCGGCGGCGTGGATCACATTCCCATTCATCACGAAAACGAGATTGCTCAGAGCGAGGCTTTAACCGGCAAAATTCCCGCTAAGTTTTGGATGCACGGCGAATTTATGCAAGTCGACGGCGGAAAAATGAGTAAGTCGCTCGGCAATACTTACACCATCGCGCAGCTCGAAGAGCGCGGCTATCGCCCGATGGACTTCAGATATATGTGCTTAAACGCGCACTATCGCAAAAAGCTCAACTTTACCTTCGAGGCGTTAGACGGCGCCAAAGTTTCTTACGACAGACTTCTTCACTCCGTGGCGCTTCACAAAAACGCTTCGGGGGACGTGAAGGACGAAGTTTTAAACGAGTATAAAAAACAGTTCGAAAACTCCGTGGCTGACGATTTAAACGTTCCTCAGGCGCTCGGCGTGCTTTGGACGATGCTTAAAAATCCCCCCTCGGATAAGATTTACAAGCTCGCATTGGAATTCGATAAAGTTTTCGGCTTGTCGCTGGATAAGGCGGAAATCAAAGAAGAACCTATCGAGATTCCCGCAGAAGTTACGGAGCTTGCCGAAAAAATGCAAGAGGCGCGCCTTGCGAAAAACTACGCGGTTGCCGACGAACTCCGTGCAAAAATCGACGGGCTGGGTTTTGCCGTTTTGAATACCAAAGAGGGCTACGCGTTAAAGCCTAAAAAATAAAAGGCAGTCGAACGAAAACAAATCGAGTAAATTACGAACTTAAAAAACAAGCTAAAAAAATTCAACGCGAAAAAATAAAGGACTTTATTATAAATTATGAAAAAACTAACCTCCGAACAATTAAGAAGCGCATATCTTAATTATTTTGCAAAAAACGGACACGCCGTTATACCTTCCGCAAGTCTTATACCCGAAAACGACCCTTCGGTTTTGTTTACCACTGCGGGAATGCATCCTTTGGTTCCTTATCTTTTGGGTGAAAAACACCCCGCGGGCACTCGCCTTACCGACGTGCAAAAGTGCGTCAGAACGGGCGATATCGAAGAAGTCGGAGATCTTTCGCACCTTACTTTTTTCGAAATGCTCGGCAACTGGTCGCTCGGCGATTATTTTAACGAAGAAGCCATTAAATGGAGCTATAATTTTTTAACCGGTGAAGATTACTTAGCTATTCCGGTCGAAAAACTTGCGGTAACCGTGTTCGCCGGCGACGACGACGCCCCGCGCGACGAAGCCAGCGCCAAAGTTTGGGAACAATGCGGAATTCCCAAGGATAGAATTTATTATCTTCCCAAAAAGAATAACTGGTGGATAGCGGGCAAAACCGGTCCGTGCGGTCCGGATACCGAAATGTTTATAGTTCGCGACGTTCCCGCTTGCGGCGAAAACTGCGATCCTTCGTGCGATTGCGGAAGATTTTTGGAAATCTGGAACAATGTGTTCATGCAATACTATCGCAACGAGGACGGCAGTTATTCTAAGCTCAGCCAAAAAAACGTCGATACGGGCATGGGATTAGAGCGTACGCTTTGCACGATAAACGGCGTCGAAAGCGTTTACGATACCGACCTATTTGCCGCCGCTCGCGCTAAAATCGAAGAGCTTACGGGCAAAAAATACGGCGAAAACGACGAGGAAACTCGCGCGTTCAGAATAGTTTTGGATCATATCAGAACGGCGACGTTCATGCTCGGCGATTATCGCGGAATAGTGCCTTCCAACGTTGATCAAGGCTATATTTTGCGCAGACTTATTCGCCGCGCCGTTCGTTTCGGAAAAGCTCTCGGCTTAAGCCACGGAACGCTTTCGGAAATCGCGCTTTGTTACGTCGAAAAATATAAAGACGTTTACCCCGAACTTAAGCAAAACGAAGCGAAGATAGTCGACGAACTCAACAAAGAGGAAAATAAATTCGGCAAGGCTTTGGAAGAAGGACTTAAAGAATTCAACAAGGTTATAACACATATCCCGGGTAACGCGTTCCCCGGCAAAACGGCGTTCAGACTTTACGAAACTTACGGCTTCCCCTTAGAGATGACCGAGGAACTCGCTCGCGAACGTGGCTTTACGCTTGATAGAGCAAGTTACGACGCCGCACTTTTAGACCATCAGAAAAAATCTGCCGTCGGGGCGGAGCAAAAGTTTAAGGGCGGACTTGCCGATACGGGAGAGGCGACCGCTCGACTTCACACCGCAACCCACCTTATGCAAGCGGCGCTTAGAAAGGTTTTGGATCCTTCCGTAAGTCAGCGCGGCTCGAATATAACCACCGAGCGTTTGCGCTTCGATTTTAACTTCGCTCGCCCGATGACCGCGGAAGAAATAGCCGAGGTCGAAAAACTCGTAAACGAGGCTATAAAGGCAAACGTTCCCGTAGTGATGGAAGAAATGACCGTCGAAGAAGCAAAAGCTCAAGGCGCAATCGGACTTTTCGAAAGCAAATACGGCGATAAAGTTAAAGTTTATACCATGGGAACTTTCAGTAAGGAAATTTGCGGCGGACCTCACGCCAAAAATACGGGCGAACTCGGCGAATTCAAAATAATTAAAGAGCAATCGTCCTCTAGCGGCGTTCGCAGAATAAAAGCCGTTTTAAACTATTAAAATTTTAGTCTGTCGTTAATAAATAAAATACAAAATAAAAAAATAAATTATCACGGAGTGTGTAAAAATGAGCGAAAAAGTTATTCTTACCGAAGAAGGCAAGCAGGAGCTTGAGAAAAAACTGGAATTTTTAAAAATGGTCAAGCGCCCGGAAATTACCGAGCGTATCAAAATCGCGCGCGAATTCGGCGACCTTTCCGAAAATGCCGAATATGACGCGGCTAAAAACGAGCAAGCGCTTATCGAAGGCGAAATCGCCGAAATCGAAGCAAAATTAAAAGTTGCCGAAATCATAACCGTCAGCGCGAAAAAAGATACCGTTAGCGTCGGCGCCAAAGTCTTGTTCGTCGATTTAAGAAACGCTACTCGTTACGAATTCGAAATCGTCGGCACTACCGAGGCGGACTTCAAGGCTAAGCGCATCTCTAACGAATCGCCCATCGGCAAGGCGCTACTTGGCAGAAAAACGGGCGACGTAGTTACCGTCGAGGCTCCCGCATCTTCTTACGAAATAAAAATCGAAAAGGTTACCTACTAATTTAAATAATGGATAATCGCATTACAAAAAGCCGCTTGGCAAGAGTTCTTTCTTACGATTGGCTTAAAATAATATTGATTATGGCGGCGATAGTTTTCGTTTGGGCGCTCGCTTATACGATCGGCGCGCCGCGAATATCCGTCGGACAACAGTTTGACCTGTTCGTTTACGATTGCGATTTTACCGAGGTTACGGACGAAAGTACTTTGCTAAGCGATGCTAAAAAGTCGGGCGCGTTTTCTTACGACGTGTTAGAACTAGGGAGTCGCGAATTTAACGAGGAATATTTTTCTACGATAATGTCAGCGGCTACCTCCGTTTACGAGGGCGACGTTATGATTATGTCCGACTTTGAGGACGATATTAAAAATAACTGCTCTAAGTTTAGAAGTTTTACGGATAATTACGGCGCTATCGTGGCGGATTATTCCGTTCTGGTTAAAAACGCAAAGGACTATTGTTTGATTAACGGATTTGTCGTAAAAAGCGAAAACGGCGAATATTCGCTCAATAAAAGCGCTATCGAAGTCTATTTTAAAAATAGAATGAAAAAAGACGCGCGCTTTAGAACGGACGAGAAAAAAGCCGAGGGCGTTAAAGACGAAATCGAACGAATTAAAGCCGTTTGGAATAACGCCTTGATTTTAGAAGATATAATCGAAAATCATTCGGACTCTTTCGTAAGCTACAGACGTTACGGGCAATCGCTTGCCGCCGCTTCTTCGGACGAAGAAAAGAAAACTTATCAAGAATATTACGATAAGTGTTCCGAAAGACTTTGCGGGGTTAACCTAGGCAAACTTACGGGGGGCGAAAAGGATATTAAAGACCTCTATTGTAAAACGGTTTATTCCGAAAACGCAAGCGAGGGCGGAACTCTCGAAATAGAATCGTACTCGGCGGACGGCATAGTGATGTTCGTGTTCGATTATACAAACGAACAGCCCGACCTTCAGTACGAAACTCTCGGATTCGTAAATTATATTTTTAAAACTTACAGCAATTTTTGCTCGGGCAACGTGCAAGGTTTAATTGCGTAAGCCCTTTGTTTTTTTGCCGATTCGCGGTGAAATTAAAAGGCGAAAATTATTTGCAAAAAAATCGAAAGTGCCGTTAACGGGCTTATAGGCGGACTTTTTTATGAAAAACCTTATAAAAAACACAGCCGCGTTTAAAATATTCGCGGGCGATAAACGCGCGGGCAGACTTTCGCATGCTTACGAACTTAATTGTAAAGACGAGCTTATGGCTCCCGAATACGCAAAGGCGTTTTGCAAGCTTGCTCTTTGTAAAAGCGACGATTTTTGCGACGAGTGCAGAACTTGTCGGCTTATCGAAAAAAACGCCTATGCCGACGCGACTTTTTATCCCGCGGCTTTAGAAAAATCGCAAAAAAAAGCAAAAAACGATAGAACGGACAAGGACGAAAAGTCGGAGAAAAGCGAAAAAAACGAAAAGGGCGAGAAAAACTCAAAAAAAATACTCGCTTCGGACGTAGACGATTTAATAGCTCAAACTTACGTTAAACCGCTTGAAAACGAGCGGAGAGTTTTCGTTTTGAACAACGCCGAAAGCATGACCGTTTCCGCGCAAAATAAGCTTTTAAAAACTTTGGAAGAACCGCCCGCGGGCGTTATAATTCTTTTGTGCGTTTCAAACGAATATTCGCTTTTGCCGACCGTTAAGTCGCGCGTAAAAAGGTTGGATATTCCCGCTTTTTCCGCAGAGGAACTGTATAACGCTTATCGCGGCACGGCGCCGGACGACGTTTTAGCCTCCGCCGTGGCAGCATGCGGCGGCAAAGAAGGCGAGCTTTTGCGTGTTTTAAACGGCGGCGAAACTTTAAGCGACGAACTCGCTTATTCCGTTCTTTTAGGAATGAAAAACACGCGAAGAATGTTAGAATATTCTTCGAAAATCGATAAAGACAACGTTCGTTCCTTTTTGGCGTCCTTAAAGCGCGCTCTTATAGAGTGCGTCGAATATAGTGCGCTTGAAAATAGCGACGACGAGTCGAAAAAACTCAAACTCGGCGAATATTCGCCCGAAATAGCGCGCATTGCGGCGGAATATCCGTCGGGGTGCCTGCTAAAAACCATAGAAAAAATTAACTCCGCCGAGCGCGCTTTGTTCTTTAACGGCAACGCGACTATGGTGGCAGACGGCGTTTTGTTAACGCTTTTAGAGGAAAAACACAGATGGCTAAAATTGTAGGCGTAAAGTTTAAAAATACAGCTAAAATCTATTATTTTGCTCCCGCCGAGGGTGCAAAAGAAGGCGAATACAAAAAAGGGCACGGCGTTATAGTCGAAACCGCGCGCGGCATCGAATACGGCGTGGTCGCTATCGAGCTCGAAGATATTTCGGACGATAAAGTAGTTCAGCCTCTTAAGCCGATTATTCGCAGCGCAAACGATGCCGACGAAGAGCGTTTTAAGCGCAACGAACAAAAGGCAAAAGAGGCTTTGCCCGTTTGCGTCGAAAAAATCGCCGCGCATAAGCTCGATATGAAGCCTATCAGCGTGGAATACGCGTTCGACGGCAGTAAAATGGTTATATATTTTTCTGCTCCCGCGCGCATAGATTTTCGCGATTTGGTTAAAGATTTGGCTTCGGTGTTCCGCACGCGCATAGAACTCAGGCAAATCGGCATACGCGACGAAGCAAAAATGTTGGGCGGGCTGGCTCCTTGCGGCAGACCGTGCTGTTGTTCGAGCTATTTAAACGATTATAAAAAAGTTTCGATAAAAATGGCAAAAACGCAAGGACTTTCGCTTAATCCCACAAAAATAAGCGGGCTTTGCGGCAGACTTATGTGCTGCTTGGAGTTCGAAAACGATTATTATAAAGAAGCTTGCAAAAAAATGCCTAAAATCGGAAGCGAAGTCGGTACGCCGGACGGCAGGGCTAACGTCGTTTCCGTAAATATGCTAACCGATACCGTGCACGTTAAAATGGACAGCAAAGACGGCAGTTTCGTGTTTAAAGATTTCAACGTCAGTCAGCTTTCGTTTGCAAAAAATAATAGCGATCAAGGCGAAAAACTCACCAAAGAAGAGCTCGAGGCTGAAAAACAGCTAGCGGGCGATTGATTTGCTTTTTGATTTGATTTTAAAATGGAAGAAATTTTCGAAGTTACAGAGGATTTGTTGCTCGACGGACTTAAAATAGTGCAAGATAAGCGTTATTATCGTTTTACTTCGGATAGCGTGTTGCTGTCGAAATTCGCAACTGCCGCTAAAAAAGGCGAAAAAGTTGCCGATTTTTGCGCCGGTTCTGGAATAGTCGGATTGCATTATTACGGATTAAACGCGAAAAACATAAGTTCCGTTCATTTGTTCGAGCTTCAGCCCGAGCTGTGCGCTTTGGCTCAAAAAAGCATCGAAATCAACGAGCTATGCGATAAATTTACGCTGGTTCGCGGCAAATTGCAAGAATCTCCCGTTTCGTTTAACGGCGTTTTTTCGCTCGTTTTGTGCAATCCGCCGTATAAAAAGGCTAACTCGGGCGAGCAAGGGCTTTCCGAGCACTTGGCGGCTTGTCGGCACGAAACGCAAATCACCTTAGAAGAAATTATAAAAACGGCTAAACGAATGCTCGCTCCGAAAGGGCGGTTGTGCATTTGTCAGCGTACCGAGCGGCTTACGGATCTTATTTGTTTACTCCGCGAAAACGGTTTAGAGCCTTTTCGTATGGCGTTCGTTCGAGCTAAAAACGGCGAGCCTTATTTGGTTATGGTCGAAGCCGCCAAAGGTAAGAGACCTCAATTAAAAATTTACGGCGAAATAGTAAATTAACGTAAAAATCACACATTTTTAAAGGATATTTGATACGTTTTAAAGGCTTTTTCTTGACATTAAAAAAGCTGACAGCCGTTCGAGGATTCATAATTATGTTATATATAGTGGCTACGCCAATCGGAAATTTAAAAGATATAACGCTCCGCGCGCTGGAAACGCTTAAAAGCGTGGACGAAATCGCGTGCGAAGATAAACGGCAAACGCTTAAGCTTTTAAACGCGTACGATATAAAAAAACCGCTTTTCGCTTATCATAAATTTAACGAGAAAAAGGTGAGCGACGCGTTGGCGGATAAACTTGCCGCGGGCGTAAACATCGCGCTCGTATCCGACGCGGGTATGCCGCTTATATCCGACCCCGGGTGCGTTTTAGTCAAAACCTTGGTCAAACGCGGGCTTGAATTTACGGTAATTCCGGGTGCGACCGCGCTTATAACCGCGCTTGCGATGTCGGGGCTTTTAGATTATCGCTTTAGCTTCATCGGCTTTTTGCCCGAAAAAAATTCCGAGCGAAAAAAACTTTTAGAAAAATACAAAAACGCCGATTGCCCCTTGATTTTTTATTGTGCCCCGCACGACGTGGACGATACGGTCGCGGCTCTATATGCGGCTTTCGGTAATCGCAAAGCGGTTGCTTGCCGAGAACTTACAAAAACTTTCGAACAGCGCGTAGAATTTTATTTGGAAGAGGGTTTTGCGGGCGAAAAGCGCGGCGAATTCGTATTGGTCGTGAAAGGTGCCGAGTCGACTTCGATTGATTTTAAAGATATTTCGGTCGAGGAACACTTGGCTTCGTTTTTAGCCCAAGGCATGGATAAAAAACAAGCCGTAAAAGCCGTCGCAAAAGCGCGCGGCGTCAATAAAAACGAAATTTATATGCAAGCCGTAAATATTTTCGGCGAAACCGATTAGAATTTAATAAAACTGCCACCGGGTAGAAAATGCAACAAGCATTCGATTTATGCGTCGTTAGGTCTTTGAAGACGCGTAAACCGAGTGCTTTTTATTTTTCTGCAAGCGTTTTGCAAGTTTTGCGCTTTCGTTTGCGATGAAATTTAAACGATAAAAATTAAAAATTAAAATAAAAAAATGCCAATCGAATAAAAATGGAAAAAAATGAGAAAAAAATTTGTTTTTATATAAAATTTGCTTGTCATTTACAGGAGTTTTATGATATAATCGATATGATGTATAATATGTTATACATTGTAAGGAATTTATATTTTAAGTTATATCGAGCTTATTGTGCTCGTCGATTAAGTTCTATAATTTTTTAATGCAAAACAAATGAAAGGGAGATTTTCAATGGGAAGAAACGATTATGATTTAGAAGCCGTAAAGGCAAAAATATTGCACGTCGCGGCAAGAATGTTTTTAACGATAGGGTATGATAAGACTACTGTTTTGCGCATTGCCGCCGAAGCAAAAATTAACAGCGGCTCGGTCGTGTATGCGTATAAAACTAAAGAAAATCTTGTATGCGAGCTTGTAAAATACGTTTTAGAGGGGCAGTTTGCTTTTACCGAACAGTTTTTGCAAGGCAAAACCGATGATAAAGTTTTGTTTTATGCCGCCGAAACCGTTTTGCAGCTTTATATGGCAGAATCCAACGAGCACGCGCGCAAGCTTTATAACGTAGCATATTCGTTGCCTAATTCGTCCGAAATCATTTACCACAAAATAACCGAAAAATTAGAGGTTATTTTTAAAGACGTATTGCCCGATTGGCAGACCAAAGATTTTTACGAGCGCGAAATTGCTTCGGCGGGAGTTATGCGTAATTTTATGTCGGTGCCGTGCGATATATATTTTACGATGGACCGAAAGGTTAAAGCTTTTTTAGAGTCCACGTTGCTTTTATACCACGTACCTAAGGAAAAAATATCCGAAGCGATAGCGTTCGTATCGCAATTCGACTTCGAGCCGATAGCTAAAAAATTGATAAACGATATGCTCGATTTTTTGGATAAAAAAGAGGGCTAAACAGTTATATTCGTTTTTATTAACCTTTTAGGCTTTTAAGTAAAAAAATCGAATCGGAAGCCGTTTTTGCTTTCGATTCGGTTATAAAAATTAAAAAAACACATTTTTTAATGTTATAAGCATAAAAACGCTTGTAAAAAAAAATAAAATCTGCTAAAATAGCAGTTGTTCACTCAAATATTGGGGTGTCGCCAAGCGGTAAGGCTACGGACTCTGACTCCGTCATTCGGGAGT
>CAYVKZ010000005.1:0-57552 GCA_964452295.1 uncultured Acidiphilium sp. | reverse complement strand
ACTCCCGACCCCATGGTCCCAAACCACGTGCGCTACCAAACTGCGCTACACCCCGTAAACACAATGCTCATATATAATATAATATTTGAGTTTAAAAGTCAAATGTTTTTCGCCGATTTTTTAAATTTTTTTATTTTTTTTATCGAACCGCAAATCGCGCGCTTTATTCACTTAATAAAACGTCTTGCGGAAGCGTAAAATATTTATCGTTTTTGAGAATTTCGCGGACTTTTTTAAGGTTAGACGGACGAAAAGAGTGTTCGTCGCTGGCAACGAAATCGACCAAGTCGCGCTTCATTATTTTTTTACAAAACAGTTTAAGCCTTAATCCGCCCTTGCCTAAAAGCGAATCGGCGTTGATTTGAATAAGCGCACCCTTAGCGCGCATCGAGTCGATTATCTTATAAGTTATCCATCTATATCTTTCGACATGCGCGACTATCGCTTTATATCCGTAAATACCTAACGTATACAAAACGTCGGAAACGGACTCCGGGCGGTTTACCGAGGAAAACTCAAGCAAAACGTATTTAGAGCCGTTAATCGTTAAAAGCTCGCCGCTACGCAAAAGGTCAACGATATTGCCGACGTCGGACCAGTAAATTTCCTGCCCTAAATACAGTTTTATATCGATTTTAGCTCTTTCGACTTGATTTTTAAACTCGAAAAATGCTTTTTTCAGAGTTTCGCCGCGACAAAGATAACCCCTTTCGACAGAATAATGCGGAGTTAGCACTACGGCGTCGACTCCGTTTTCGCGCTGATTTTCGAGCATTTTAAGCGAGCTTTCGACCGAAGGGCTTCCGTCGTCGACAAAAGGCAAAATATGAGTATGTATATCGACCATATCAATCACTCGAATTAACGAATTTTAGAGTCCGAATAATAATATTTGCTTTTGTTTTTATCCGCCGACTCCGTAAGCAAACAACCGTAAATATTGACCTTGTTTTGAACCAAGACCGAAACAGCTTCTTTAGAGGCGGATTTTTCGCTGTGCTTGGAAGAAACGACAAACACGGCTCCGTCGCACAATTTTGCGGTTATACAACTATCGTTAACCATTAAAACGGGCGGACAATCCAGCAAAACTATATCGTATTCGTTTTTAAGCTCGTCGACAAGCGAAGCAAGCAACGCCGAACCTAAAACGGTGGAAGGATAAGAAACGCTCGTTCCTCTGTTTATAAAATCGACTCCGTTTTTGCCGTGTTTTATAGCGATTTTTTTATCGATTCTGCCTGCTAAATAATCGACTACGCCCTCTTTGTTTTCAACGCCGAAGGCGCGATGCACTCTGGCGCAGCGCAAATCGAGATCTAATACTATAACGCGCTTGCCTTCTTCGGCGTAAGTTGCGGCTACGTTTAAACACGCCGTGGTTTTGCCCTCGCCCTTTAAAGCGGAACAAAACTGAACGACTTGCGATGACTTGCCCTCTCTTGCGAGATCTAACGCCAATTTAACCTTACGAAACGCCTCGCTTGCAGGCGATAACGGCTTTTCGTTGACTATTATTTTATATTCGGGATTACGATCTTTTTTATCGCCGCCACTTACCTCGTAGCGATTTTTTCTGCGAATAAAACTCATACCTTCGCCCCCTTTTCGGATTTATCCTCATTTAAAAAATCGTATTCGGGAACGATCGACAAAACGGGAATTCCCAAAACGTTTTCGACGTCGGCGGAAGTTTTAAATCTGTTGCTGAAATATTCGCGTACGAACACGTAAACACATGCGCATATAATGCCGAGCAACGTAAATAACACTATACGCTTCGAAGAATTGGTAGCGACCTTTCCGACGCTCGCGGGTGAAAATATTTTTATGTTGTTATTTAAAATCTTATAAACGGGTTCGCCGTTTTCGGTTACGGAATTAAGCACTTCCAACGCGGCGTCTAAGATGTAAGAAAGAATGATTTGCGAATTTTTCGGCGTGCTAGCATTGTAATAAACCTTAATTATAAGAGACTTTTCGTCGTTGTGCGATAAAGAAAGATTAGAACTTAACGCAGAAACGCTTATCGCGTCGCCCGCGTCTAAATTCCCGCTTTCGAGCTCTTTTTGCAGATTTTCGGAAGCGAGCGAAAGCACCGTATCTTCCTTAAAAATATCCATTATCGTGGGGATTATGTAATAAGCAAGCGTAAACTCTGTCGAAATAACGGTCTGCCCGTCGGTGCTATACTTGGTACTGTCGTAATTAGTCGTAACCGACGCTTGCGATTTGTACACGGGTTTTTGCATTTTCGCATATCCAATGCCCGCCGCAAAAAATACGACTACTATCGCAATAATCGCGATTAAATGCGATTTAACAACTCTTAAAACGTCGGATAACATTATGCCTTTTTGAGTATTTTCAGTTTGCATCTAAGCCTCCCTTATCGCCTTGTTTTTTACTTATAAACAAGACACAAATACGAAAAATCTCTCGCATTTATTAAATTAAGCACCTATTTTCACATTTACATTATATCACCAAATACCGTTAATTGTCAAAAAAATAATCGATATTTATAAATTTAATTTTAGCGTTTTTTTGTAAGTTAATCGCAATATTTTAGTACGATTTCTTGCATTTTTTCAAGATTTTTGCGCATATCCTCGGCAAGAGCGAGCTGACAGCGACTTCTCGTTAAATTATGCTCGGCGTAATCCGTTTTAAAATAGACGTCGCCTTCTAAATAATCGGTTAAAAAGCGCATGCCGCACTCGACCGTCATGGTAAGCGCGCCCAGAGCCATTGTATTGCGCTCGTTTTCGGTGAGCGCGTTTTTCACCTCGGTAATAAAGCCCTTGGTGAACGCCTCATATTTGTTAAAATCAAGCTTGACAAGCGACAAATCGCGCTCGTCCTCGGCTTTTGTGTTGGCGATAAATCTTATTGCGTCGCCGAAATCGAATGCGGTAAGCCCTGGCATAACGGTATCGAGATCGATAACGGCGAGGTGCTCGTGCGTTATTCCGTCGAACAAAACGTTGTTGCACTTGGTGTCGTTATGCGTAACGCGGAGCGGAAGCTCGCCCGCTTTTTGCATTTTATACATTTTGGTAGCTAATTCTTCAAACGAAAAATAAGCCTCGATATCTCGCTCGACCAACGCTTTGCGCCCGCATTTATCGGCGTTTATCGCCTCTTTAAAAAGCGCGTAACGGTTGACCGTATTATGAAAATGCGGTATGGTTATGAACAAATCGCTTACCGGATAATCCGCAAGCTGGCGTTGAAATTCGCCGAATGCCCTGCCCGTTTCGCTTATAATAGACAAATTATCCGTTTCGTTATAAGTGACCGAATCGTCGATATACCTATAGCAACGCCAAAAGCCGCCCTCGTCGTCGATATAATAGCCGTCGCCGTTTTTTGCGTATTGGTAATGCAAAACGTAGCGCTTAGCCGTCGGGCGAGTGCGTTTTATTATTTCGCGAACGTATTCCGTAACCGAAGTGACGTTCTGCATAACCTCTTTGGGTTTTTTAAAAACGAAAGTATTTACTTTTTGGACGATATAATCCTTTTTTTCGCCGCCGCGCATATAATACACGACGAAAGTATCGTTAATATGTCCGTTCGAAAGCGGTTCGAAATATAAATATTCGCCGCGAATTTGAAATTTTTCGCACACGAATTTGAGTTTTTCGTCCGTTTTTGTCATTATTCCGTTATCACGCATTTTTTACCCTTTATAATCCCTTTAAAAAGCGCGCTTTTCGCTTCTCGTTTAAAAACGCGCCCGCAAGTTAATAATATGACGAGCGAACTCGTTTTGCTACAACCCGCGCTATGCTTTTTACTCTTTAACGAATAAAAAATCGCGCTCCGATTGAAAAATTTTTGCAAAAATCGAGATTTCGCCGCTTTTTGGAGAATTCGGAGAAAATTTATGTTTTGGATAGGACTTGCCGTAGGTGTTTTTATAGGTGCCAACATAGGGCTGGTGCTTTTTGCATTGCTAAAATCTAACGGCAGATAGTTTTTTTGCATTTTAAACGTTTTTCGCGTTTTTTGCGTTTTTAAATTATTGGCGTTTTTTACGCGACAAAAAAACAAAGGCAACAAAAAATGTGAAAAGTTTGCGTTAATTTAAACTTTTTGCGCCTTAGCTATAAAATTTTACCATAAATGCAGAGTATTGTCAAGCATAAATCGCAAATACGATATAAAAGAGCGCTTTTTTATCGAACTCGGCAAAAATTTAAGAATTTTTTATATAAAAAATACGCAAAATAATTGCGTATGCTTGTGTTTATAAAAATTACGGTGCTCGTATATTTTTTAGCCATAAACGTTTACGGCTTTATTTTAATATGCGTGCAAAAAAAGTCCGTCGAAGAAGCGTGCGAAAAAAGCGTTTCGGACGGAAAACTTTTTATAACGGGCGCTTTAGGCGGAGCAACCGGCATTTACGTGGCGATGTTCGTTTTTAAATATCGCCTGACCAGCTTGTTTTTGATGGTTTCGATGCCCGTTTTGATAGTTTTGAATTTTTATGTTTTGATTTTCGGGTTCTATAACGATTTTTGGCTTATCGATAACGAACTTTACTATTAAATCGCAATTTGCCGCAATTATTAACGCGCGGTAAAAACGCCTTGAAAAATTATTCGGAGCGCAGTTCGTCGTTTTCGCGCCATAAAAGTGCGATGACCGTTTTTGCGTCGGTAATTTCGCCGCTTTTTACCATATCGTAAGCGGCGGATTTATCTATCCATTCGACGGTAAGTTCCTCGTCGTCGTCGAGCCGCTGAACCGAAAGCTCGAACGAATTCGCAAAAAATATGCCTATAACTTCGTCGTCATAGCCCGGGGAAACGCAAACCTCGGCTATTTTTTTAAGTTCTAATGGTTTTAAGGCGCACTCTTCTTCGAGTTCGCGGGCGGCGGTAATTATGAAAGCTTCGCCGTTTTCGCGCTTACCCGCGGGAATTTCGAGCATATCTTGCCCCATAGCGTGCCTATATTGCCTTACAAACGCGAACTTACCGTTTTTTTCGGCGAGCACGCACGCGCCGCCGCAGTGGCGCACTATTTCGCGCAGAGCCTCGATTTCGCCCTGCTTTATGTATTCGCGATAAACCTTTATTACCCTACCTTCGTAGATTGTTTCTTTTTTTAAAAGCTCGTGCATAGCTTTTTTCTCCCCGAAAAACTTTATAAAATATTGCAGAATTTTAAAATACGCTCTAGCTCGTCGACCTCGGTATCGAGGCGTTTAAAATTCATTACGGCGTATTTATAACTCAAAAACGCAACGCGAATTTGCGGCTTGTCGCCTAAGAAAAAGCTATCTTTAAGCGCGCCTAAAATTACAAGCAAATCGCTTTTTTTATCCGCTTTGATTTTTGCCTGAATGATTTTTTCTTGCTCTAAAGCGAGCAGTTTTTGCGCATCGGCAAAGCAGTGCGAATACGTTCTGCGCCCCGAAATCGGATTGCTTCTATCCGTGCTTTCGCCCTCGCCTTCGTCGTATTGCGGAGAAAAAGAAGCTACTTCTTCCTCCTCTATTTCTACCATCGCCTTAGCTGAATTTACGACCGCGTTTTTAAACGGAAGCAAAAAACGCGCGCAAAATTCCTTATAGCTTTTGTCGTAATTATCGGCGGGAAAATACGCTTCGAGCAATTTAAACAAATCGGCTCTTTTTGAATCGAAGTCGCTGAAAAGATAAAAACCGAGCGCGATAAACTCTTTATCGCCTGAAGGTTTGCGGAATTCTCCGTTTTTAAAAGCGCGATTAAAGGAGACGCCGTAATCGAAGCCATCGGCGCAAAACGAAATAAGTCCGTAAAATAATTTGGAGGCGGTTACCGCCTTTAAAACCGCGGTTATTTTTTTATCCGCGAGTATATAATTCGACGAAAGCAAATCGTCCATTCTGCTTTCGAATCTATTTATCGATTGAATTTTTGTTATCATTTATATAGCACCTATATAGCCGCAAAAAATTTACAAGGCGCAAAACTGCATAATCTTTTCGGCGGCTAGTCCGCAAAAATAGGAATTTCGTTTAATTAAGTGGATTTTTCAATCCTCTTCTTATATTCTATCACAAATTTATTAAATTATCAAATTTAATTAGCCCAAAACTATTGATTTTTTTTGTCAATTCGTTTATAATACTAAAAAAGCGGTCGAGGCGGGTTTATCAAAGCGCCGAAAGCCGACTAAGGAGGAACGATTATCATGAAATCAATACAAATCTCACTTCAAATGGCGACGCAAGTTAAAAAATTCGTTTCTTTGGTTCAAAACTATTCTTTCGAAATAGACCTTAGAAGCGACAGATACGTCGTTGACGCAAAATCTATTTTGGGAATTTTCAGCTTAGACTTGTCTAAGCCCA
The DNA here is from genome assembly GCA_964452295.1 of uncultured Acidiphilium sp. GTDB lineage: Bacteria > Bacillota > Clostridia > Christensenellales > Borkfalkiaceae > HGM11416. Next base: position 51,200 of record CAYVKZ010000005.1, on the reverse strand, counting down.
TCAACGTTGAAATTCATGCAGACGAAAGCGAGGCTGCCGAATGCGATAAGCTCATAGCAGACCTTAAGCAATTCGCCGTTTAACCATTGAAGAGCCGCTAAAACTTTATCGGTTCGATTCTTCAATGGTTAATTCCGCAAAACTTTTTAACGAAATTTTTTAATTTTCGCAACCGAGCCGCGGCGCATATAACGTAATTTATGCGCCTTGGTTTTGTGTTTTTTAATTTTTTAAACGTTTTTATTGTTTTTTGGCTAATCTTTGCAAATTTTGTCGAAATACAAGCGTTTTGTCACTAAAATTTTCACTTAAGCGAGGGGCGATATGCAGGTTAAAGGCGACGCGCTTTTGAACAAGTTAATATTGCTTTTCGTTTTCGATAAAATGGAGTGCCCGCTAACCGAAAATACCATTATAGACATGTGCTGTTCGGCGAACGATTGGATTTCTTATATGGATTGCAAACCGATTATTTCGCAGCTTTTAAAACACGATTTTATCTATTGCGTTTCGGGCGGAGGCGATCCGCTTTACAGCATTACTTCGGACGGACGAGTTTGCCTTGCGGATTTTTTCGTTCAGATTCCCGCCTCGCTTCGCGAGAAAATTTCGAAATTCGTTAAGCAAAATCGCTCGAAATATCGCAAAAAACAAGAATACGTCGCCGATTATTACATGAATAAAGACGGCACTTATACCGTAAATTTAAAAATCGTTGAACCTGCGCGCCCGCTTTTCGAACTCAAAATGGTCGTGCCTAACAGACTTACGGCAAAAAATATTTATAAAAAATGGGAAGAAACGGCTGCCGACGTTTACGGTTCGGTTTACGATAACTTAGTAGATTAAAGGAGAAAATCAAATGCGTACTTACTGCACGAAGGGAACTTGCTCCCGCCAAATTCTTTTTGACGTTACGCCCGATAATAAAGTCGTCGGCGTTAAATTCATAGGGGGTTGCAGCGGCAATCTTCAAGGCATTTCGCGCCTCGTTAACGGAATGGATATCGACACGGTTATATCCACCCTTAAAGGCATCAAATGCAGAAGCAACACATCCTGCCCCGATCAGCTTGCTACCGCGTTGGAAGAGTATAAACGCGCTAAAGCAAACGCCGCTATCGATAAAGCCGAAAAAGAAAGATTAAAAGCCGAAAAAGCTAAAGAAAAAGCCGAAAAAGCGGCTGACGAACAAGACGACTAATCTCGGCTGAATTTTATTTAAGCGACATTGCTCCTTGGCTTTTGTGCTTTTTGCAAGTCTAAAACCGCAAAACTCGCTAAAAATCGGGTAAAAAATAAGAACAAAAAATTAGACGCAATGAAAAAGGGCGTTAGGTAAAACCCTGCCGCCCTCTTATTCGTTGCGTTTTTTATTATATTTACAAGCGCTTTTCGGCTATTTCGGTTAAAAGCGAAGCGGCGAATTCGGATATATCCGCGCTATAGGTTTCACCCTTGCGACTGCGCACCGATATTTTGCTCTTATCGCCTATTTCGTTATCGCCGATTATTATCATGTACGGAATTTTAGCCGTTTGCGCGTCGCGGATTTTTTTGCCGATTTTTTCGCGACGAACGTCTGCTTCTACCCGTAAATTGAAGTTTTGCAACATTTTCGATATCTCGTTGCAACGCTCGATTCCCCTATCCGTAACGCTTAAAACTTTTATTTGCACGGGAGCAAGCCACAGCGGAAACGCGCCCGCAAATTTCTCGATTAAAAGAGCCAACGTGCGTTCGTAACACCCTATCGCGCTTCTATGTAAGACGTAGGGGCGACTTTTATTGCCGAATTCATCGCAATAAAACAAATCGTAAGAATATGCAGCGGTAAAATCGAGTTGGATACTGGTTAAAATTTCTTCTTTGCCCGAAACGCTTTTTAAAAGTAAGTCCAGCTTAGGTCCGTAAGGCGCGGCGGCCCCCGCGTCCTCGATATAATCTACGCCGTCTTCTTGCAAAACGGAGCGCATCTCGTTTTGAGCGACTTCCCATTCGCGAAGCTCTCCGGTATAGCCTTTTTTGTTGCCATAGCCACGAGTTGAAAGCCTGTAAGCCACGTCGCCGTCCAAGCCCAAAACGCGCAAACAATGCAAATTAAGGTCTAAACAAGCTTCAAATTCCGCGCGCAAGCTTTCAGGCGCAAAAAACACGTGCCCGTCCGAGAGCGTGAACTGCCTTAGCTTTATAAGTCCGTGCATTTCGCCGCTGGGTTCGCTGCGAAAAACCGTAGCCGTTTCGCTGAGTCTTAAAGGCAAATCGCGATAACTTTTTAAGCCGTTTTTATAAACGGAATAGTGAAACGGACAAAGCGAAGTGCGTAAAAAATACTTTTCACTGTCGTTTTTGTCTTTATTGATTGAGAAAAATTTGTTGCGCTCGCCCGCCGCAGACCTAAAAAATCCGCTTTTTGCCATATACGGAGTTTTGGTGGATAAATAACCGCGACGTTCTTCTTCGTCTTCGATAAACCTAGTGAGCACGCGCAAAATCTTCGCGCCGGCGGGTAAAATTTCGGGCAAGCCCTGCCCCGCGTTTTCGTCGGTAGTAAACAGCCCGAGTTCGCGCCCGATTTTGTTGTGGTCGCGCTTTTTAGCCTCTTCGACGCTCTTTAAATAATCGTCTAGCTGTGTTTTTTTGGCAAAAGCAATGCCGTAAATGCGGGTTAGCATTTTATTTTTTTCGTTGCCGCGCCAATAAGCGCCGGCTAGAGCGGTAAGCCTAAACGCCTTTATTCGTCCGGTCGAAGGAAGAAGCGGTCCGCGACACATATCCGTATAAGCGCCGTCTTTATAAAAAGAAACGGCGTTCTCGGGCGGAAAATCTTCGATTAAAGCGACCTTGTAACTTTCATGAAAGCCCTTCATAAGTTTTACCGCTTCTCTGTGAGAAAGCTCGAACCGCTCGATGGGTAAATCGCTTTTTACGATTTTCATCATTTCGGACTCTAACGTGGATAAATCGTCCTTGGTTATGGGCGTTTTAAAATCAACGTCGTAATAAAAACCGTTTTCGGTCGCGCGCCCCGCCGCCAAATTGCAAGTGGGAAACACCGATTTTATCGCCTGAGCCAAAACGTGCGCGCAAGTGTGACGATACACAGAAAGCCCTTCGGGGTCTTTTACGGTGAGAAAAGAAGCCGCGCAATCTTCGGAAACGACTTTGCCGATATCTACAAGCTCGCCGTTTACTTTTGCGCATATCGCACTACGCGAAAGCCCTACGCTTATATCCTTAGCGGCTTGTTTTAGCGAAACACAACCTTCATAATGCAATTTTTCGCCGTTTTCGAGCGTTATTTCCATTCTGCGCACTCCTCTTTTTAAATCGTTTTTTTCGGTGTTTGTTTATTATACACTTTTTACAAAAAATGTCAAAACGATTACACGCACTTTATGCAAATTTCTTGCTCGTTTCGGATATTTATTTTTTTGATTATCGTTCTTGCTTTTATTTTACGAAAAAAAAACTTTATCGCCGAAATATTCGCGCAAAAGTTTCTCCTCTCTTTCGCTCGGAGCCGATTTTATTTCGATTTCGCCCGCGCCGGACAGTATTGTTTCTTTAATTACGTCGCCTACGCCGCTTACGTTTTCCGACTCGCTCGTTTTTTTTGCACCGCAAAATTCACGTTTTTCGCTCTCGCCCTGCGTTGTAGCCGAGCCGCCCTTGCAATAGCCGTTTTTTTCGCGATTGCAACCCAAAAGCGAACTGCGCCTTAGGCGATTATAACGAGAGTCGTAGACCTTTTGACCGTCGATTATAACCCGCTTGCCGTTTTTTTCGCAAGACAAATATGCGATAAAATCGCTTAATTCGCGCAACGAAAAATAGCTTGGCACGTATTCGGCGACTTCCGCCCATTTGTTTTTTAACGCGGTCAGTCTGAAATTATAAAAGCCGTCTATCGCAAGGCAAAAATCCTTTTCGCCGCCCGATTGAAGAGTGCATTTTTTTATGCGCGCGCGAATATACCGCTTATCTTCTTGCAAATCGGCGGCAATCAGCGCGGTTATAAGCAACTCTCTGTGATTTTCGCCAAGCCCGACGCCCTTGATTTTATCCGAAAAAAAGTCGTATTTATAGCCTATTGCTATCACATCGGCGATTTTGTCGCACAAATCTTCGAAAATCGGACGCAGAAGCTCGCGGTCGAAGTTTATTTCGAGCGCGACTCGCTTATCGCAAGCTAAAATTTTGCTTTCTTCGACGTTAAAAAACAGCTCGCACAAATTATCGCGAATATATAGCACTCCGTCATTTTTTTCAAAGCGATCGGACACGAAAAAAGAACTCATAGTCACATTCATACTAAATTAGTTTAAGCAAACTTGCTCGTTTTAATTACCGATTTGCGAATTTTTAGTCCGCAAAACGCGCGATACACCGCTTTATAGCCTTCGGATATTAAAATTAAGCTAAAGCACACGGCAAAAATTTTAATCCAGAGCAAAAAACCCAACGGGCTTACGCCGAACGCCAATCCGAAACGGTCGGTTATGATTATCTGCAATAAAACTGAAACGAAAAACAATGCCGAAAACAGCTTGTTTTTGCCGATTGCTCCGACTATGCTAACCGAGCCGATTTCGCGCGAATTGACAGCGTTAAACAGCTGGAACAGCACGAAAAGCGAAAATATTACTCCGTTTTTTTGAGCTTCTTCGGCACAAAGAAAATTGAAAAGCTTTTGCATAAGTATTATTCCGACGATAAAACACGCGTGGCAAATTATGCGCGCGAAATTGCGCTTGGTTACTATGCCGTCCGTGCGTTTTACGGGCTTAAAATCCATAAGTTTTTCATCTCTTCTCTCTAAGCCTAAAGAAAGAGCGAGTGGTCCGTCCATTATAACGTTTATCCAAAGCAGCTCGAGCGCGGTGAACGGTGCCTCGAATCCGAGCAATAAAAATGCTATTATAAGCGCGACGGCTGAAAAATTAACCGTCAGCTGAAACATTAAAAATCGCTGAAAATTTCTGTAAATATTTCTGCCGAACGCCACCGCTTTAACGATAACCGAAAACGAATCGTCTATTAAAATTATGTCTGACGCCTCTTTCGTTATCTCGCTCCCCGCCCCCATGGCGATGCCGATGTCCGCGTTTTTCACGGCGGGAGCGTCGTTTACTCCGTCGCCCGTAACAGCAACCACTTCTCCCATTTCCTTTAGCGCGCAAACTATTCTGAGCTTGATTTCCGGAGTAGAGCGCGCGACTACGGTGATTTTAGGAAGCCTGCGCTTCAACTCTTCGTCAGTCATTTTTTCGATTTCCGCGCCCGTAGCCGCGTTTTCGCCGTAGCTTGGCAGTCCTACTTTTTTGGCGACCGCAAGAGCCGTTTCCAAAACGTCGCCTGTAAGCATTTTTACCTCGATACCTGCGGCTTTGCAATCTTTTATCGCAGAAAAAACGTCCTCTCTTATGCAGTCGCTTAAACAACAAAAACCGTCGAAAACGTAACCTTCTTGCGACGAATCGCCGTAATTTTGCGCGGTAGATTTAACCGTTTTGTGCGCAAAAGCGATTATTCGCTCCGAAAGTTTGGCGCGGGAGTTCGCTAAAGCCTTTAGTTCAAGCGTTTTTTGCGGCGATATGTCGCATTTTTGCAAAACTCGCTCTAGCGCGCCTTTTAAATAATAGGTAACTTCGCCGCGTTCTTCAATCGCGGTCAACATATATTTGTTTTTCGAATTGAATGGGATTTTTTCGCAAAATTTTGCGTTTTGGCGCGCGTTTTTATAATTTATTTTAGAGGTTATCGTCCACAAAAGCGCTTGCTCGGTAAAACTGCCAAGCCCGCCTTTTTTGCCGTTTTCGTAATAAATTTCGGCTGTGGAGTTGAGCGCGACGTTTTTTATAATATGCTCGTTTTTTAATTTGTCGGCGGATATAAAATCATCGCCGCAATAAAAACTTTCCGCTTGCATTTTCCCCATCGTAAGCGTGCCCGTTTTATCCGAGCAAATAACGCTTACGCACCCTACCGTTTCGGCGGCGACAAGTTTTTTTATTATCGCGTTCGATTTTGCAAGCTTGGCAACGCTTAACGCAAGCGAGATGGCTACCGTCGTGGGGAGCCCTTCGGGGACAGCCGCAACGATTAAAACGATTGCCTCTATAAACGCCTCTTTTACCCCGCTAAAAGTTAACGCATTGCCGACGGCAAGCCTTATAATGCTCAGCGCGAACACGATTGCCGCCGATATCGCGCCGAAAATACTCACGCTTTTGCCTAGTTTATCGAGCTTTTGATTGAGCGGTGCCGACACGTTTTTTTGCTCGGTAAGTCCGCCCGCGATTTTGCCGATGCGCGCGTTATCGCCCACCGCAAGTACGGTAATTTTTGCCGTGCCCGTGCGAATATACGTACCCGACCAAAGCATAGAGCTTTCGGTTATATTGCCGGCGAGATGCGCATGCTTTTTCACCGCGCGAGATTCTCCCGTTAAAACGCCTTCCTCGGCGGTTAAATCCGCACATTCGGTTATAACGCCGTCCGCCACGACTTTTTCGCCCGCCTCGCACAAAACAACGTCGCCAACGCATACGTCGGAATATCCGATAACTTTTATTTCGCCGCCGCGAATTACGCTGACCGTAATGTTTTTGCTGAATTTTTCTAAAAGCTCGAATGCCTTTTCGGATTTGCTTTCCATAACCGCACTTAAAACCGAGGATATAAAAATCGAGGCAAAAATGCCCGCGCTTTCGAAAAAGTCGGCAGATTTTCCCGCAACTAAGTTGCCGACGTTTACGCCGACGGTTATGACTAAAGCGAATTCTAAAATCAAGGTCATAGGCTCTGCAAGCGACTTTAAAATTCGCTTAAAAAAACTCGGCTTTTTTGCGCGACTTAGCACGTTCGCTCCGTATTTTTTGCGATTTCGAGCAACTTTTTCTTCGCTTAGCCCGCCCGCGCAAGAATTTATGTTTTTATAAATATCGTCGTATTTTTTCATTGAGCACCGTAATATTTTTTATTCGTTCCGTATAATATATGAAAAAAGAAATAAGAATATTTGCTTGCCGAAAAAAACAATTTACTTTTTGGTTATTGTATGATATAATGGTACAGTAATTGACGTTGAATTTCCTTCGGAGGTTTGTTATGATAAAGGAATATGTTGTAGACATCGCAGGAGTCGAGGCGCATTTGCCCGTTTTAAAGGTTTCGCCCACTCTCGGCATCGCTTTTTTTAATCTTCACGGCAACCAAGCCCTTACCGAGCACTGCGGTAAGAATCTCGCCAAATTCGTTTCGGATTGCGACGTTTTAATAACCGCGGAATCAAAAGGCTTGCAACTTACGCACGTCGTCGCAAGGGAACTCGGTCACGAATTTTACGCCGTTGCGCGCAAAAGCAAAAAACTTTATATGCAAGACGGATTAGACGTTTTAATAGAATCTTCGATAACTACGGGCAAAGAACAGCGTTTGTACCTTTCGAAGCACGATATGGACCTTTTAAAAGGTAAAAAAGTAGGAATCGTCGACGACGTCGTTTCAACCGGAGCATCGCTAAAAGGTTTAGAAGAAGTCGTTCGCCTTTCGGGCGGAATTATACATAAAAAGGCGTTCGTTTTGGCTGAAGCCGAAGCCGCAGACCGCCCCGACGTGCATTTCCTTGCAAAAATCCCCGTTTTCCCCGAAAACTAATCTGAAAATTTATATTTTTATCGCAAAAAACGCCCTCTTCATAATAAAGAAGGCGTTTTAAATTTGAATTTTTAGTTTTGCGTCGAGTTAAAACCGCTTATGCTCACGCTAAATTATTTCGCAAAGACCATATAATATAGCCAAATGTAGCGGATAAAAAACGTAAAAGAAGTATTTTGTGTTTAATTTACCTTTTTCGCCGTTATAAATAGCTAAAATCGGTAAAGAAAGCAGAGCGTACCACTCGATTTCCAGCGGCGAAAAAGCACAAAGCAACACAACTCCTACCGAAAAAGCCAGGTACTTAAGTATACTTAAGGCGGCTTTTAAGCCGCCTTGCGGCGAAAAACTCATGCGCTTAAAATCGAACAGCGCCGCAAATACGGGAAGCATACACCCCCAAAAACCGTAATCGATATAAAACGTTTTGCCGTTTATCGAAGAAATTTGATTTACGTAATAAGTAAGCGCCACCGACACGAATAATATAGCACCCGACAATATCTTTTTTATAAAACTTACGCTTTCGCAAAATAAGCAGTTTTTAAAATATTGCAAGCTGTAAACTAACAAAATCGAGATGGAAAAAGTTATTAAAATGCTTAAATATATTTCATTCGGCGAAACTATCGCATAAACGAGCTGACAAATAGCGCCAAGCGAAAATATCATTAAAAAATGCTTGAGCTTGTTGCGCGTGTAGGCGCACCCTTCCGCTATCATATACGCAAAAAGCGGCATCGAAATTCTGCCGATTATTCGCAAAAACGGAATATTCCAAAGGAAGCCGATATGATCGGCAAGCATAAACGCCGCCGCCAAAAACTTTACCGCGTTGGCGTTTATAACCCTAATCTTATTAAAAAAGTTAATCATAGCCTAAAAAGCAAAAGGCTTGCTGAAAACAACAAGCCTTATTTTTGTTAATTTTTAATTATTGATTGTTGTTAGCTAAAAGCTCGGCAATCGAAACGCCGCCGTCGGAATTGTCCTTCCATTCGTGAACGCCGTCGTCGTCGCTATCGGTTCTGGGCTTTCTTGCTCTGTGGGGTTTTTCCTCGCCGTCTTCGTTCTTTTCGCGCTTAGCGGGTCTTGCGGCTACTTCGGGAGCGGGAGTCATAGCCTTGATAGAAAGAGTAATCTTTTCTTTTTCGTGATCGATGGCGATGATCTTAGCTTCGACTTCTTCGCCGACTTTAAGAGCGGAAGTAGCGTTTTCGAGCCATTCGTGAGAAATTTGAGAGATATGAACGAGACCGTCGATACCTTTTTCGATTTCAACAAACGCACCGAAAGAAGCTATTCTTACGACTTTACCCTTGATAACGTCGCCGACCATATATTTACCGGGAACGAGATCCCAAGGTCTGCTTTGAAGTTGCTTATAACCGAGAGAAACTTTTTTGGTTTCTTTATCGCATTTTAATACTTTGAACTCGTATTCCTTGCCGATAGAAAGAACGTCGGCGGGAGAGTTGCAACCCGTCCAAGAAAGGTCGGAGATATGAGCGAGACAGTCGATTCCATTTACGTCGACGAAAGCACCGAAAGAAGCAAATCTGGCGACGGTACCTTTAATAATATCGCCTGCGGCGACTGCACCGAAAAATTCTTCTTCTTTAGCGGCTCTTTCAGCGTCGCGAGCGGCTTTTTCAGCCTCTAAGATAACGCGTTGAGAAGCAACGATTTGTTTACGTCTGCCGTTTTCGACCTTTTCGGCTTTAAGCCTTAAGGTTTTGCCTACGTATTTTTCGAGTTCCTTAACGAAGCCCAATCTGATTTGAGAGGACGGAACGAATACTTCGTATCCGGCATAATGACCGATAAGACCGCCCTTATTGAATGCGTCTACTACGACGGAGAATTCTTTTTGACCGTCGGCTATTTCGGCAATAGCGGCTTCTTGCTCGATATCGCGTTTAATAGCTTTTTCGGAAAGTTGAACGGGATTAAGACCTACTATCTTAACCTCGATTTCTTCGCCTACTTTAGCGCCGTAAGCGGCTTTATCGTAAGCTTCGCAATCTATTTCTTCTTTGGGGAGAAGTATTTCCTTTTTGGTATTGCTGATATATACAGCCAAGCCTTCGTCAGTTGCCGACGAAATGGTTGCCGTTATTTTTTGACCTTTTCTGAACTTGGTCTGCTTTTCGTCCATCTTAGCGACGGCAGCTTCCATCTCGCTCATGGGCTTAACGTCCTCTACGGGTTCGCTTACTGCGGGTTCAGCCGCTACTACTTCGGTAACGACATCGTTTACTTCGGCTTGTTCGTTTACAATTACTTCAGCTTCAGTGTTATTTTCCATACTGAGAAAAACCTCCATGGATCGTTCGATCGACGTTGACGCGCCGGTTACGACCCCCACCTTTTTAAATGATACTATTTTTTCTTGCGCAAGTTGTTCGGCCTTTTCGACCAAAATGACGTTATTGCATGCTTTTCGGCAAATTTCAAACAGCTTGAGCGTATTGCTGCTTCGCTTGCTACCTACTACGACCATACAATCACAGGTTTTCGCCAATCGTTCCGCTTCTCCCTGTCGCTCTTTAGTAGTATAGCAAATTGTATCGAAAACTTCAACTGTTTTAAAGCGGTTTTTAGGAAATTTTTGCAAAAATTCCTCGAATTTTTCGTTTGAGTAGGTCGTTTGAGCCACGATACAGACGTTTTTGCCGTAAAAACGCTCAAAATTATCGTCATTACCGTCGGTCACGAGAGCTTCTCCGCCGCACCATCCGTTAATGCCAATAACCTCGGGATGATTTTTTTCGCCTACTATTATTATGCCGTAGCCCTTGTTTCGATACTCGCTTACTATTTTTTGAGTGCGCCTTACGAACGGACAAGTGCAATCTTTCACCGCAACGGAATTTTCGGCAAAATATTCGAAAGTTTCGGGCGGCTCGCCATGCGAGCGAATTACAACGGTCGTTTCGCTCGAATTTTCAAGCGGCACGTCTTTTGGCGAATAAACGACCTTTGCCCCTCCTCTTTCAAGCTCTTTCATCACGCTTTCGTTATGAATTAAATCGCCCAGAATATACACTCTGTGAATAGTCGAACCGTTTTTTTCGCCGCTTAAGTCCAATAAATTTGCCTCGGCGCATATTTTTTTAACGGTTTCCACCGCGCGCGACACGCCCTTGCAAAAACCGCCGTGTTTGCTGATTATTATTTGCATTTTTCAGTTAGTTTAACTCCGCGCCGCTATTCGGCGTTTCGGATTTTTTTGATTTTTTGCGTTTTTTTGCTTTTTTATTTTTTTCGGCTTGAACCGTTTCACGCAAAAAGTTTTGTGCGTTTTTCATCTCTAACTGCATTTTTTCAAGCAGAAGTTCGTTTAAAGCGGAGTCGCCTTTTTTATCGTAATATTCCGAAAAATCGAAAACCTTACCCACGTAAACGCGAGTTTTTCTGAAAATTTTAGGCTTTTTAAGTAAAATTATCGGCTGAATTTGCGACTTAGAGCGAAAAGCAAACAGCCCCGCCCCCGCGTGGAACGGTTGAAGTTCCGTTCCGTTTTTATTGCGCGTGCCTTCCGGAAAAATGCACAGCCGCCCGTTCTTTTTTAAAACGGTAAGACAGGCTTTCGCGCTTTGCAAATCGGTATTGTCGCGGTCGACCGGAATTCCGCCCATTTTATTGAAAAACCAAGCGACGAGTTTGTTTTTATACCATTCTTTTTTTGCCAAAAAATACGTTTTATCGGGATAAACGAGCCCTATTATAGGCACGTCCATTCCGCTTAAATGATTGCATACAACTACGGTGTTTCCCTCGTTCGTTATATTTTCGGCACCGTATATTTTAAACGGAAAAAACACGCGCGTTAAAAACCCGCCCACTACTCGAACGAATGAATATACGCTCAAATTTCGTCACGCTCCTTTGTTTTCTTATATTTTATAAATAAGTAAAAAAGTCAGTCGGATATTATTAACTATAAGAAGTAAATATTTTAATTTACGTCGGACAATTACGCTAGAGAAAAAACTTAAATTTTTTCGCCTAAGCGCACGGCTTTTTCGATTACGTCGGCGGCTTGCTCGCGAGAAAGCCGCGTGGTATCTATCAAAACGGCGTCGGGCGCTTGTTTGAGCGGCGAAAACGCGCGGTGACTGTCGTTATAATCGCGCTCGTTGATTTCGCGCAAAATGACCTCGTAATCGGCGCTTTGACCGCGTTCGATAAGTTCTTTAACGCGGCGCTCGGCACGAATTTCGGGCGTTGCCGTCATAAAAAATTTATATTTAGCGTCGGGTAAAACATGAAGGCAGATATCCCTTCCGTCTAGCACGCAAGGATTTTCTTGCGCGACGGCGCGCTGCATTTTAACCATTTTTTCGCGTACGCAAGGAAGTGCCGAAATATCGGAGGCAAGCTTCGATATATCGTTCATTCTTATTTCTTTAGAAACGTCGTTGCCGTCTAAAAAAGTACGCTGAACGCCCTTTTCGTAAACTATTTTTAAATCTATATCCTCGATAAAATCGCGCACGGCAACTTCGTCCGAACACGAAACGCCTAAAAGCTTTGCCTTAAGACCGCACGCGCGATACATCGCGCCCGTGTCTAGATGAAGAATATCCAAACGACTCGATATTATATCGGCAACGGTGGATTTTCCGCTACCCGAAGGTCCGTCTATCGCTATGTTTATCATAATTATATTCCTTTTAAATTTTTTTAGCCTTTTATAAATCTTTTTTCGAAAAAAATAAGTTTATTCTTATTCTTGCGCCGCGGCGTTGCCCGCCAAATACCCGGTAGAAAAAGCGCATTGCAAGTTAAAACCACCGGTTAACGCGTCGATATCGAGCACTTCGCCCGCGAAAAACAAACCTTTTACTAATTTGCTTTGCATACTTTTCGGGTTGACTTCTTTAACGCATACGCCGCCGCCCGTCACGATAGCTTCGTCTAACGGACGCAAACCTTTAATTTTAAAGCTTAAATTTTTTAATGCAAAAACCAATTTTTTGCGCTCTTGCGCGGTAATTTCGCTTATCTTTTTTTCTCCGTCTAAACCTGAGTAAGCGATGATAAATCCTATTAAGCTTTTCGGCAAAAGTTCGCCGAGCGAATTTTTTAAAACTTTGCCTTTAAACTCGGCAAAATCGCGAAGCACGCGCGCATCCAAAGTTTTTTCGTCTAAGGCGGGTTTTAAATCGATTGAAAGGCTGTAGTCCGAGTAATTTCCGCCCGCTTCCGCCGCCGATAAATAGCTCGACGCGGATATTATAGTAGGTCCTGAAACGCCGTGATGAGTAAACAGCAACTCGCCGAAATCTTCGTAGATTTTTTTACCGTTTTTGGTAATTTTTACCCCCGAATTTTTAAGCGTTAAACCGCTTAAAGAGGCAAAATCGCCGCCCGAAAGTTCTATTCCGCAAAGCGCGGGGCGAATTTTTACAACGCTATGCCCCGCCGAGCGCGCAAACTCGTAGCCCGCACCGGTGCTGCCCGTCGAGGGATAACTTTTGCCGCCGGTGCAAACAATAACTCTATCCGTCTCAATCGTTTCGCACTCGGTGCGAACGCCTACAACCCTTTTATTTTCGCCTTCGCCCTCGAAAACAAGCGACTTAACCTCGGTGTTGAATCTTATTTCAACGCCCGCAGTTACTAAAAGCGTTTGCAAACATTTGATAACGTCGGACGATTTATCCGAAAGCGGAAAAACGCGATTGCCGCGTTCGGTTTTTATTTTTAGCCCGTTTTCTTGCAAAAAAACCATAAGTTTTTCGGGCGGGAAAGCGTAAATCGCGCTCGTTAAAAACCGCGAATTTGTAACGACGTTAGATAAAAATTCCGTTTCGTCGCAGTCGTTGGTAACGTTACACCTACCCTTGCCGGTGATATATATTTTTTTGCCGAGCTTTTCGTTTTTTTCAAGCAAAACAACGTTCGCTCCGCTTTTTTTTGCAAAATACGCGGCAATACACCCCGCCGCTCCGCCGCCTATTACGACTACGTTTCGAGTCATAGCGCAAACTCCGAATTGTTTTTTTATCGATTTATGTTTTTAGCAATGCGCGCGCTTAAAAATCGAACTCGCGCAAAGCGCGCAACGCGTCGTCGTCCGTTTTGTCGCGATGAACCGGCGTTACGGTTATATATCCCTTTCTATTCCATTCCACGTCGCAATCTTCGTCGTTTTTATCGTGCTTTAGCGGAACGCCTATAAGCATAAAATAATCGGGGCGAGTTTGCACGTAACCGTCCGAATACAGCTGAATTCCTATTTTAGCGGCTTTAATTCCCGTAATTTTTTCTGGCGGGAGATTGGGAAGGTTTACGTTAAGCGTGTAATTTTCGCTTGCGAACGGAAGAATTTTTTCGAATACGTCCGCGCAATTTTTTTCGCAGTTTAAAAAATTTAAATTTTCGTGAGCGGAGCAAGAAAAAGCTATCGATTTAAGTCCGAGCTCACCCGCCTCCAGCCCGCACGCCACCGTGCCGGAATATAAAATTTCACTACCTAAATTAGAGCCCGCGTTTATTCCCGAACATACCAAATCGAATTGTTTATTCAACGCGTGAACGGCGAATTTAACGCAATCCGCAGGACTGCCGCCTATCGCGTAAGCTTCGACGTCGGCGTTTAAAACCGCGCGCATATCCCTACGCTCCACCTTGAATTCGCGATAAAAAGTGAGCGAATGAGCATAACCCGAACGATTTCCGTCCGGCGCGACTATCGTTATTTTATGACCTTTTTTTAAAAGCATTAAAGCGAGAGTAATTAAACCCTCGCCGTCAATGCCGTCGTCGTTACATACGAGTATATTCATACGATTAAACGGGATAAACGCCGTTATTGCCTTCAGCCATATCTTTATCTACCCCTTTTTGTTTAGCAAGGCGATATTTAAAGTAGTTCACCGAAACCTCGGGGAACATGGCGTAGGTTAAAACGTCTTCTTCCTTAGTGTAATATTCGCTCATTTCGGCTTTGATTTTATCGTATTCCGAAACGGTTAAGTCTTCTTTTACGGGCTTTTGATCCCCACAACATTTTTTAACTATTGCTTCGTCACACGGAGCGGGAAGATGCCCGTAGCCGCCGAGCAATAAGTTTTTAAACTCCTTGGTAACCATTTTGTAGCGTTCGCCGCTTAAAACGTTTAAAACGGCTTGCGTGCCCACTATTTGGCTGGAAGGAGTAACCAGCGGCGGATAACCGCAATCTTTTCTAACGTTAGGAACTTCTTCTAAAACTTCGTCGAGCTTATCGAGCTTGCCTTGTTGTTTTAATTGCCCCATAAGGTTAGAAAGCATGCCGCCCGGAACCTGATATTTTAAAGTGTTTACGTTAACTTTTCTTACGTTGGGATTAAGCCAACCGTCGTTTTCGAGCCTATCGGCAACCTTTTTGAAGTGTTCGGTTATGGGAATAAGCTTTTGAACGTCTATGCCGGTATCGTATTCGGTGCCCGCCAAAGTAACCACGAACGGTTCGGTTGCGGGTTGAGAAGTTCCGTTACCCAAAGCCGAAAGAGCGCAGTCTACGATGTCGCACCCCGCCTCGATGGCTTTAAGGTTAATCATATCGCCGGTGCCCGTAGTGTTGTGCGTGTGCAAATGAATTTTGGTTTCGGGCTTTAAAACTTTTTTCATCGAAGAAATAAGTTCGTAAGCGGTATAAGGCAACAAAAGGTTAGCCATATCCTTAAGACAAATATTGTCCGCGCCCATATCTTCGAGTTTTTTGGCAAGCTTGACGAAATATTCGTTGGTGTGAACGGGGCTGGTGGTGTAAGAAATGGTCGCTTCGCATATGCCGCCGTATTTTTTAATAGCCGACATCGGGGCTTTTAAGTTTTCTACGTCATTAAGCGCGTCGAACACGCGGATTACGTCTACGCCGTTTTTAATGGCGTATTCTACGAATTTATCCACGACGTCGTTCGAATAATGCTTGTAGCCGAGCAAGTTTTGCCCGCGGAGAAGCATTTGAATTTTAGTCTTTTTAAGATGACTTTTCAGTATGCGAAGGCGTTCCCACGGATCTTCGTTTAAAAAGCGAAGGCAAGAATCGAAGGTAGCACCGCCCCACGCCTCGAGCGAATAGTAGCCTATATCGTCGAGTGCGTCGAGCATGGGAAGCATATCGTCTATAGACATGCGCGTAGCCGCTTGAGATTGATGCGCGTCGCGCAGAATAGTTTCGGTAATCATTACTTTTTTATTCATAACAATAAACTCCTGAATTTTAATAGCCGCCCGCAAGCGTTACAGCGCGGGGCAAATCGCAAGCAACACGCCCGCCGCAATCGCGGAACCTATAACCCCCGCGACGTTGGGACCCATAGCGTGCATTAAAAGGTGGTTGTTCGGATCGTATTCTCTGCCTACGTCCTGCGAAATTCTTGCCGCCATAGGAACTGCGGAAACGCCCGCCGAACCGATAAGCGGATTTATTCCACCGAACATCTTGTTCATAAGTTTTGCGCAAAGCAAGCCGCCTACGGTGCCCATGCAGAACGCGAACAAGCCGAGTAATATAATCTTAATCGTGCTGAAATCGAGGAATATCGCGCCCGTAGCCTTAGAACCTACCATTACACCCAAGAATATGGTTATGGTGTTCATAAGTCCGTTCTGAGCGGTATCCGAAAGACGAGCCGTGCAACCCGATTCGCGTAAAAGATTGCCGAGCATAAGCATACCTAAAAGAGGCATCGCGTCGGGAAGCAGTATGCCTACGACGAGCGAAACGGCTATGGGGAATATGATTTTTTCGAGCTTAGAAACGGTGCGGAGCTGTTTCATTTTAATTTTACGCTCTTTATCCGTTGTCATAAGGCGCATGATCGGCTTTTGAATAATAGGAATAAGCGCCATATACGAATATGCCGAAATCGCGATTGCCGGAAGCAAAGGTTCGGCAAGCTTTTTGGTTACGTATATCGCCGTGGGACCGTCCGCCCCGCCGATTATGCCTATCGCGCCCGCTTCCATGGGGCTAAAGCCCAAAATGGTAACCGCGCCCAAGAAAGTTATGAATATACCGAGCTGAGCCGCCGCCCCTATGAACATGCTCTTCGGGTTTGCGATTAACGGACCGAAATCCGTCATGCACCCTATGCCCAAGAAAATTATCGGGGGGAATATAACCCAGTCTACGCCCTTGTATATGTAGTAAAATAAGCCGTAGTCGCCGATAATCTGCTCGCTCGAAAGCGAAAGCTGCTCTGCCGCGTATACGCAAGAGTTGCCGTTAATCGTCGTTGTAAATCCGCTACTTAAAAATTTGGATAACGCTTGATATTCCGTAGTTATATCCTTGCTCTTCAGAGCACTAAACACGCCGGACAAATCTTGTCCGAAATATTTTGCGATTTCTTCTAAACTTCCGCGTGCGATTTCTTGATTGGAAAGAGTATCCGTTACGATATAACCCTTGGTTCCGAAAAGAACCTTGTATACGCCCGGAATGTTGACTATGAACATACCGAAAGCTATGGGAAGCATCAAAAGCGGCTCGAACCCCTTAACTATCGCGAGATAGAACAAGACGAACGATATGGCGAGCATAACGTAATTGCGCCAGTCGCCTCCAACGAATAACCCCGTTTGCTCCCAGAGCCTTTGGAGCGAGGTTTTTACGCCCTCCCAAAAGCCTCCGTCAAGTAAACAATTTAAAAACATTTTACACCCCCGAGGTTATCAGCCTACCACGGCGATTACCGCGTCGGTTTCTACGGTAGCGCCCGTTTGGACGGGGAAGCTTACCACGCCGTCGCAAGGAGCGGTTATGTCGTTATCCATTTTCATGGCTTCGAGTATCAAAATAACGTCGCCCGCTTTTACTTTGCTGCCTGCGGCAACGCAAAGTTTTTTAATCATTCCGGGGAACGGAGCGGTAACTTTTTCGCCGCCCGAAACAACGGGTGCGGCTGCCGGTGCGGGTGCCGCAGGTGCTGTTACGGCGGGAGCCACCGCGGGAGCAGATACGTTTGCGGGAGCGGAAGCTCCGTTTACTTCTTCGACTGCAACGTCGTATTGAGTTCCGTTAACGGTTATTAAAAATTTACGCATAATAAATATTTCTCCTTATATGTATTTGTTCGTTCGTTTAAACTATTATTTTTTTATTGCGGATTAGCCGCGTTTTTTGATTTTTTTAACGACGAATTCGCAATTCGAACCGCTTTGCGAATAGTAAGAAGCGATTGCCGCGGTTATAACCGCCACCACTTCTTGGGGAACACCTTGCTCCGCGGGGTTAGCCGAAGGAGCCGTTACGGGTTCGCTTTTTTTAGCGGGAGCAGTCGTTTTTTTGTTTTTGGCGGTGGTTAAAACTTTACCTATTCCGCTTATAACGAAAACGATTACACCCATTCCTAAAAAGACGACGACCATTCCGAGAATTAAAACGAACAAGCCCGTTTCTATTCCCGAATTAAAAAGCTTGAAATTATCGTAAAGTAAATTATTTAACATTATAATTTACCCCCCGATTAAACCAGCCTCTGGAGCGCAGCTATTACGTATTGGCGAACGAATTCGGGCTCGATTATATCGTCGATAAAGCCGTTTTTAGCCGCGTTGAACGGATCTTGAACTTCGTCGGCGTATTTTTTAGCGGCGTCGTCGTGATTTTTTTCGTCAACGCCGACGTAAGCTATCATAGCGCCCTTTTCGGTTTCGAAAAGCGAAATTTTAGCCGTTGCGAACGCGTAAGAATAATCCGCGCCGAGCGCCTTGGATCCGAACAACGAATAGCCTAAGCCGATCGCGTTTTTATAAACGACGTTTATTCTGGGAGTTTGCAAGTTGTTGAGCGCGTAAGTTAAATTGGCAACGCTCTTTAATATTTCGGTTTTGGCAACGCATTCGCATTCTTTAATGCCGCGCGCGTTAACGAATGTTAAAAGCGGCAAAGAGTTTTCGTCGCAATAATAAACGAATTCTTTTATTTTAGAAACGACTTCGTTATCCAAAGCAACGCCGTCTTCTTCCCCCGCGAAAACTATCGCGCCGCAAGCTATTCCGCCTACTCTGCCAACGCCTACTTTAACGGCGGGCGCGAAATCCTTTTTGAATTCGATAAAATAGTCTTTATCGAAAACGGCGTTTATTATGCACTTTTCGCAAGCTTTTTCGTTAAGTTCGGGCGAAGTGCGGTTGTAATCGTCCATCGTTTCGACTTCGCCGTTATAATCGGGCAATAAATCCAAAAGTTTGGCAACCGTATCGCGAACCTCGGTCATATCCTGCGGAGCAAAGGTCGCTAAGCCGTTATGTTTGGCGCTCTTTATGCCGCCAAGCTCTTCTTTATCGACGGTTTTTCCGCTCTTGGCGCAGAGAACGAGCGGGCTGGAATGAGCCACGCAAGCTCCCTCTAAAACGAAAGTATAATCGCATCCCGCCGCGATTAAAGCGGACGAACCGTAAACTTCGCCTAAGCAAACGGCAATTTGCGGAACATCGCCTTTAAGCGATTGAAGAGTTGCCAAAACCTCGGCAATTCCTTCCAATACGTTTACGCCCTCGCCGACGGCAACCCCGCGAGAATCGAGCAAGTAAATTATCGGACTTCCCGACCTTGCCGCTTTTTCTTGGCACTTGACGATTTTTTCGCAATTAGCCTTGGTTAAACCGCCGGAAAGAACGGCTGAATTTTGAGCGATTACGAAAACCGAATTATCGTTTAAAGCAGCCGAGCCGGTTATTAAACCTTCGCCGCCCGCTTCGGAATAAAATTCGTTTTTCGAAAAGCTGAACGAGTCGAATTCGGCAAAACTGTTTTCGTCGACGAGTTCGGCTATTTTAGCGCGAATTTCCGTGCCGACGGAAAGCACTTCCGCCTTGCGTTTTTTGAGCAATTCTATTTTATTCATAAAACCCCTCCATGATAAACTTATGCCTTAATTATATATTAAACCTTTAAAAAATGCAAGTTTTTTTTGCATTTTTTTTTACGCAAAAGCAATTTAAAAAAAATATTGCTTATTGATATTTTTTTGTGTCCTTTAGTGCAAAAAACAAAAAGCCCCGCTCGCGTTTTATCGCAATAAGGAGCTTTTATTTTTTTACTGACTATATTTCGTAAATAATCGTTACCGGACCGTCGTTTTTTTGCTCGATGAGCATATCGCCGCCGAAAACGCCGCGCTTTACGCGCTTTTCGCCCAACTCGCTTTCTAACTTTTCGCAAAAATATTCGTAAAGGGGCTTGGCTTTTTCGGGGGCTTCCGCATTCGAAAAACCGGGACGGTTTCCGTGCGAAACATCAGCCAAAAGCGTGAATTGCGAAACGCTCAATATTTCGCCGCCAACGTCTTTAACGCTTAAATTCATTTTGCCGTTTTCGTCCGAAAAAACGCGGAGATTGGCAATTTTTTTAGCCAAATAATCGGCTTTTACGGCCGTATCGCCGCAAGCGGCGCCGAAATAAACCACCAACCCTCCGTCAATTTGCGAAACGAGCCTGCCCTCGCATTTGAGCGTAGCCGAAGCCACGCGTTGTACTACGGCTTTCATATTATTAAGTTAACTCCTCGATGGTATGCGCGATAAACACTATATGGTCGCCAACCCTTTCGAGATTGGATACGAGATTTATGAACACCGCGCTGTTTTCGGGCGAGCAAGAACCCTCGTTCAAACGCTTTATGTGTCCGTCAATTAAGCTTCTGCGCATATCGTCTACGCTTTGTTCGATTTCTTCGAGCTCGGCAAACCCGTCTTTGTTATGCGTTTCGAAAATAGCCATCGAAAGCGTGAACATGTTTTTGAGCTTGGTAAACATTTCGGAAACCTGATCTAATACGCCTTCCGAAAAAGCAAGGTTTTTGCGAACGGTAGAAGCCGTGTATTTTACGATATTATCGGAAATTTCGGAAATACGAAGCATATCCGCCAAAGCGTGGTGCAATATGGATATACGCTGATCGTCGTGAAGCGAAACGTTGGAGCCCGAAACTTTTATCAAATACGCCGTAATCTGCTTGTTTATGATTGATATTTCTTCGTTTTCGCCGTGAATTTTTTCGCCCACGGAAGTATCGCGCTGCATAAACGCCGTGAACGATTCGTCGAGCGAAGCCATACACTTAACGCCCATAGAAACCGTTTCTTTTTGGAGCTGAGCTATCGCGACCGTAGGAGTGGATAAAATACGCTCGTCCATAAAGGTAATGCGCATTTTTTCGTCCTTCTTTTTGTCTTTTATCAAAAGCTCCGTAGTCTTTACGAATAGCGAAGTAATAGGCAAGAAGATCAGCGTGCAGATGCTGTTGAACGCCAAATGGAATAAAGCAAGCTGCATTTCAGGCGTAGGAATAAGGTTTTGCCAAAAATCTTCCATAAAACCTTTCCATATAGACAAAACAACCAAAAACAGTAGCGAACCTATAAAGTTAAACAAAAAGTGAATTAGCGCGGCGCGTTTAGCGTTGGTGGAAGCACCCATCGAGCTTATAAGCGCGGTTACGCAAGTTCCGATATTTGTACCCAAAACGATATATAAAATAGCGTTTCCGCCGCTGCCTATCTGAATTCCTGCGGCAACCATCGAAAGAAGTATCGCGTTTACCGCCGTGCTCGATTGCATAACCGCGGTAATCGCCGCACCTATGAAAAGCAGAACGAACGGTTCTAAAAATTCGGGCGAAATGTTGGTTTTTAATAAATCTTGAATTATGGCGTTTTCTTTAAGAGTGCCGCTGCAAGCAGAAATTATCGTGAGTCCGAAAAACACCAAACCGAAGCCGGCAGCCGTAAGCCCCCAGCTTTTTGCCTTGTTGTTGCTTACTATCATCGAAATAAATATCCCTACGAAAGCAAGAACCATAAAATATTTGCCGATATTAGCCATACCTACGGCAAGTAAAATGGTAGTTACCGTGGTACCGATGTTCGCGCCCATTATAACGGCGGTGGCTTGGTAAAGGCTCATCATGCCGGCGTTTACGAAACCTATGACCATAACGGTCGTAGCGCCCGAGCTTTGCATTAAAATGGTTGCGCCCGCGCCGATGCCTACGCCCGCGACCTTGCTTTTAGAGGTTTTGTCGAACAAACGCCTAAGCCCTTTGTTCGCTACCTTTTGCAAGTTTTCGGATAACAGCTTAAAGCCTATCAGAAAAGCGCCTAAGGCCGCAAGCATGTATAAAACTAAATAATATCCTTCACTAAAATTGATTTCCATATCCTAATTATAAATTATTTTTTCTCGTGTTTTCAAAAGGACTTTGTTACGTTATATTAAAATCGGGAGTTCCCGTTGTTTTTAGGATTTTCGTTTCGGAGTTTTTTTTAATTTTCGGCTTAAAACCATTTGCATTTTTTGTATTAGAACATTAAATTCTTTAAAAGCGATTTTTTAAAATTTCCGAAACCGCAGTTAAACATATTATATAATATTTAACTTGCGATTGCAAACGATTAAAGGGTATAAATTAAAAAAACGCCTTTTTGCTTAAAACAAGTAACACTAATTGCTTAAAACAAGCGGTTTTAAGCACGTTTTAAAGCAAAAAAACGTAAAAATCCGAAAAAAAGTAAAAACAAAAAAATATCACAATGCCGACAAAGCTAAAAATAAGAACAATACAAAAAACAACCCGCACTCGATGCGAATTGCTTTCTGTAAAAAATATATGATAAGGGGGAAAATGATGAGCATTTTATTTTGCGATAAGGCAACTTTCTTACCTTCTCGCAAAGGATGGGCATATTATACCCCTTAAAAATTTTTATGTAAAGCGTTTTAACCCCGTTTTTAAAAATATCCGAAAAATTTTTTTTGCAGCGACTTTTATGCGACCGTTATCCGGCTTTTATCGGGCTTTTTATTGCGCGATTACTATTTCTTTAAACGTGCAGCCGCAGAACGAAACTTCGGTTCCGCCTTCAAGAATGGCTTCCGAAGCAACGTAACCGCTGTTGCTTTTTGTAAGCTCCTTTTGCCCGGCGGCAAAAGTTAAAGTAACGTTTTCGGTGGTAACGCCGAAAAAGAAGCTGCTGTTCATTTTTGTTATCACGCTTTTAAAGGTTATATTTGTAATCGCAGTACATCTATCAAACGCCGACCAATCGCCGATATTCTCCGAACCGCCTTCAATCGTTACGCTCGTAAGAGCAGTACAATTCCAAAACGCATTCACTTCCATTTTTTCTACGCTTTCGGGAATCGTTACGCTTACAAGAGAAGGGCAATATGCGAAAGAGTTAAAACCGATACTCTTTACGCCGCTACCGATTGAAAGGTTTGCAAGTTCTATACAACCATAAAACGCATAAGTAGCTATACTTTCGACGCCGCTTCCGATTGTTAGGCTCAAAAGTTTCTTACAGCTATCGAATGCATTTTCACCGATACTCTTTACGTCTTTACCGATTTCCAAACTTTCAATAGACGAGCAGTATTGAAAAGCTCTATTACCGATACTAATTACGCCCTCGCCTATCGTTACGCCTTTAATTTTCTTGTTTTGATAAAACGCTTCTTCGGGAATAGCGCTTACGCCCTTTAAAGTTAAATCTATGTATTTGTCGTCCTCGTATTCTTTGATAGGACCGTTTATAAGGCTGAACGAATTAAAGTCTTTAGGCAAAGTTAAAGCAAGCTCGGCGGGCTGACTTGAAAAAATAACGCTCAACGCATTTTCTTGCTCGGTAGCAGTCATATTCGTTAAATCGGTTAAATCGAGCGTTTGAGGAACAAACGCTTTATTTTCAAACGAAGCCGAGCAAACGAAATTTTCGGCAATCTCGATAGTTGCGCTTTCGCTAATTGTGTTTTCGCAACGCGAGCAATAGCCGTGCGCGGTGCAACCTGAAAAATCGCTTGCCCAATCATACGCGATATCGCTTAAATCATGCCCGAGCGCGGCTTTGGTTTCCACTTTTTCTTTGGCTTGCGCGGTTGCCCATTCTACCGTAAAAGTAGCGGTATAAGTAGTTAATTCGGGGTTTACGCAGTCCGCGTCTTGCGTTTTTTCGGAAGAAATTTCCGCTTTGCTTACTTGCATATGCCCTTCCGCGCTTTCGCCGCAATTTGCGCAAACGCGAACGGCTTTGCACGCGTCGTAATCATCGGACCAATTGTAAGTTACTTCGCCGTAGACGTGTTCGCTCGTTTTTAACCCGCAAACGGAGCAGTAGTGGTTTACTTCGCTATGAGCGACTTCTTCAGACTTTTCTTCACAGCCTTCGCGATTGCAAACGTGCCAATGTTTATTTTCATTGGTAGTCCAGCTGTCGCTGAAATCGTGCTCGAGCGCGGCTTTGGTTTCCACTTTTTCTTTGGCTTGCGCGGTTGCCCATTCTACCGTAAAAGTAGCGGTATAAGTAGTTAATTCGGGGTTTACGCAGTCCGCGTCTTGCGTTTTTTCGGAAGAAATTTCCGCTTTGCTTACTTGCATATGCCCTTCCGCGCTTTCGCCGCAATTTGCGCAAACGCGAACGGCTTTGCACGCGTCGTAATCATCGGACCAATTGTAAGTTACTTCGCCGTAGACGTGTTCGCTCGTTTTTAACCCGCAAACGGAGCAGTAGTGGTTTACTTCGCTATGAGCGACTTCTTCAGACTTTTCTTCACAGCCTTCGCGATTGCAAACGTGCCAATGTTTATTTTCATTGGTAGTCCAGCTGTCGCTAAATTCATGCCCGAGCTCGGCGATTACTTGCTTAGTGTTATATTCACAACGCGAACACTGCTCGTAAGCGTCCCAACCCGCGTTTTCGCAATCGGCGGCTTTTCCGTCTACGAATTGCAAATCATGACCTAAAGCGGCAATTTCTTTTTTAGTGTTATATTCGCAACGCGAACATTGCTCGTAAGCGTCCCAACCCGCGTTTTCGCAATCGGGAGCTTTTGCTTCCGCCGCTTGCATCTCATGCCCGAGCGCATTGATTTTTTGCGTTTTTTTTCTGCCGCATTTAATGCAAGTATGCGATTGGGTGCCGTTTTCGGTGCAAGTGGCGGCGGTTACCGTTTCCCATTCGCCGTATTCGTGCTCGCATCTTTTGCATGCGGAAAGACCGAAAAGCGAAATTGCACAAATAAACGTTACGAACAATATCGCGGTTAGTAGTTTGTTTTTCATTTTAAAACTCCTTTAAGTTTTTTATTATATTGTCATTTAAGTTTTTTATTATACTATAAGAATAGCTTTTTTTGGGGCGGCGCTGTTGCGCCGCCCCCCTTGCTTTTGCGTAAGAAAAAGCAAAATTTATTCAATCTTTGCCGCTTTTTTCATGATTTAAACAACGCGAATTTTGCACTTTTCGAACTCCCCTTTAAAAAACGCTTGCTTTTCGATATAAAATTGCAAACTTTCGCCTCTTATTTCAAAAGGCAAAACCTCGGCGGGAAGGGAAAACAAAATCACCTCGTCCGCGCGCTCTTCAAAAACCAAAGCGTCGCAGTTTTCCATAGCGGAAGGACTGAGTTTATAAGCGATTTCGTCCTCTTCGAAAAAACCGTCGTTAAACTCCGTACAAGCGTCCGCCTCGCCGTAAAACAAACGCACGCGAGGCTTAAGCGACGAGAATTTAAAGTTTTTTGCCTCTGCAAAAAAGTATAAATATGCGTTTTTTTGGCGAAGTTTTTCGCATTTTTGACGGATTTCGCAATCGAACGCGTCGGCGGATATTCTCCCTAGGTAAAATTCGTAAGGCGAAAAATCGCCTTGTTCGAGCCAGCTTTCGGGCAAAAAAACCGCGCCAAAAACGCAACTCGAACCGTCGTCATCGATTTGATCGCTTTCGTTTATCAACCCGAACGGAGCCTCAGTTAATATCGCCTTCATTCTTTTTATCGCCCTTTAATTTTTGATAATATCTGTCGCCCGTAAAATCGCGTTCTTCGTTAAATTCGCCGCCGAAAGCTTCTATCGCAAGTTTAAGTTCTTTAAAATCGAGATAGTTTATGTCGGGATTTTTTATAAGTTCCAAAAGTTTGGGCAAAGCGGCTTCGTCGCCGTATTTGGTAACGTAAGGCAAATAAAGCTGTATTCCGTTTTTATGCGCGGTTAACTCGCTTAGCAAAATTTTTAAAATTCTGTCGTCTTTTTTACAGTGCGACAAAATTTCGAGCAAATATATTTTTAAATCGCTTTTGCCTATTTTAGCGTATTCTAAAAGGGCGCGCTCTTTGGCGGCTTCGGGCTCGGTTTGCATGCACTCGACCAAAAGGTCGCGCATTTCGTCGCAACAATCGGAATTAAGCAGTAAATCGAAATATTTATCGTAGCCAAAAACGCTATGCATGTCACTTAGCAAATTTACGCAATAAGAAACGAGTTCTTCGTCTTCGTTTATCGAAACAAAGGGAATAAGCGCTTTATCGCACTTAGAACGGATTATCGCCTCGCATAAAAAATCCGAAACGGCAACGTCTTGCTCGATATGTTCTTTTAAAATTTCGGCGAGTTCTTCGCCGCTTAATCCGTCGTAATAGCGTTCGGGTGCAACCCCGCCGAGCGCCTTTTGCGGAGTTACGCCGAATTCGTCGTAAAGCTGCGGAATTTTGTTTTCCCATTCTTTTTCGGTGTATTTTCCGCGATTGCTTTTAATATAATCGGCTAAAAACTCATCGAAAATTTTATCTATATCCATTAAGTTTTTTTGCATTACAAGCTCCTTTAAAGCGACGACCGCTTTAATTTGCGATTTCTATTTTACAAACGACTGTTATAAACAATTTTTATAGCGATTTTTATTTTTTGCTTAAAAGGCGTTCGGCTTTTTTAAATTCCTTTTCATCGACGTGTAAGTGATCGATTACCATTTCTCGATCCAAAGAAACGGCACCCGACTTTACAACGATTAAAGCGGCAAGAACGGCTTCGTCTTCTAATTTTTTAATGCCGCCGTTTCGACTGAGCGTGTTATAAATTTCGTAAGCGGCGGTTTTCAGCTTGTAAAGCTTAACATCCGGGTAACCCACGAGCGTTCCGAATGCAATAGAATAACCAGCAATAAACAAATCGCTTTTTTCGCCCTCGAATTCTATTCTTTCAAACTGAACGCGCTCGTAAACACCCGAAATCACCACGCCGGTTAGCTTATCGTACTTGTTGGATACGAGATGCCCTATTATCATAAACTTGGCTTCGTCTGTCAAACGATTGTCCAAAAGTTTTTTTATTAAATACTTTCGCGAATCTTCGGTGTCGAGCGATATAACGGATTGGCAAGCGGTAATTTGAAGCTCGAAGTCGTCTTCGCATAAGCTTTTTTCAAAAATATCAATCGCTTCGTCGGCGTTTTTCCTTAACTCCGCGACGGAAAGATTTAAAAACTCGTTAACGCGAGCAAGAGCCTCTCCGTTAAAACTCTCCGGAAAAATGAACGGATCATAAATAACGTCGAAATCCGGTTTTCCGCCGCTTGCTCCCCTTAACGCTTGCTCGCGATAATATTCGGAGCAACGGTCGTGGGAATAATTATAATATTTATAAAAATAATCGGCGCTTTCTTGATATTTTTTAAGGTTAAACGCAGTCGAGCCCATTAATTTGTAGCGTTTTACGTCGTATGGCAAAACGTCCGGTAATTTTTGAGCAAACTCGTAAGCTCTTTGATATTTTCCTTTTCGTACCAAAATGCGAACGAATATTCTTAAGTCGATGAATCTTCCGCCGCCCGCGTCTTTTAATATAGCGTATGCTTTTTTCGCTTTTTCGTCTTCGCCTCGACTAAAATATATGCCGAAATAATATCCGTATAAAATGTTGACTCTTTCGGGGAATACTTCTAAGGTTTTATCCAATTGCTCGAGAGCGACGTCGAAGTTGCCATATCTGGCAGCCGCCATCGCCTTATAATAACCTGCTTCGTCGTAAAGAGGCGAATAGCTCGGAATCATAGCAAACATGCATTCGGCTCTCATAGGCTCGGTGGTTACGCGATCGAGTGCGTCACAGAAAAACGGAGTCCAATCCTCTTTATCTCCGGATGGGGGTGCGGATCGCGGGTCTACGACGAACAACTCGTCCCTTATATTCCCGAGCTCGGTTTCAAGCGCCTGAACTTTAGCTCTCGGAAAAAGCGAAGCACCGCCTTCATCGCCCGACTCCGATTGTTGAGCAAAAAGCGCATCGTAGTCTTCTTTATCAAAGATCATGCTCGAGCCATCGGGAGCAAGCCCCGACTGCTCGATTTCCATCAATTTTTTGGCGGCTTCGCGAACGTCGCCGATTGCCAACGCCTCTCTGCACAAAAAGCGATAAGCCATGTCGTCGTAAAGAAAAGATCTTCTGTCTTTGCTTTTTAGTTGTAAGTTATAATAATGACTGGCTAAATGGTCTTTATTGAGCATTTCGTAGCACGCGCCCAAACCGTTATACCCGCGAACGAAATTCCTGGGCGTAACCATATTTAAATATTTAAACCAGCAATCGGCGGCTTTTTTGTACAAAACGGCATCGAAAAGAACCTCCGCCATTTCGGCATAAAGCGAAGGAGTAATAGTCCCTTGTCTTTCGGCTTCGTAGCAAAAAGTCAT
Source organism: uncultured Acidiphilium sp. (assembly GCA_964452295.1). GTDB lineage: Bacteria > Bacillota > Clostridia > Christensenellales > Borkfalkiaceae > HGM11416. The sequence continues at coordinate 23,068 of CAYVKZ010000005.1, read as the reverse complement.
TGCGCCCGCTTCGTCGTCGTTATCGAATTTTTTGTTGGCTATAACGGATAATCTCTCCGCGCCTTTTTTAAACGACAATACGTTTTCGGGCATTTTTTCGTTTTTTAATTCGCTTTTGTTCTTTTCTTTACTCAAAATTATTTCCTTCCTTAGTTTATTTTGCGCAATAACACGCCGATTTATGATTTTTTTGCTTCCGTCAGCAGATTATCGACTTCGGTCTTGCCGTATGCGTATTTTTTGTTGCAAAAATGGCAAACGACCTCAATTTTACCCTGCTTTTCGAGGGTGTCGTAAAGCTCTTTTTCGCCGAGCGTTACAAGCATCGAGTCGATATATTCTTTCGAGCAGAGGCATTTATATACGGGCACGCGCTTTTCGAAAACGTAGTCGGGCAAGTTATCCTCGACTATTTTTTCGGCGCCGTCCGTTTCTATCAAAGACGAAACGTTCGAAAGCCGCGATAAAAATTCCTCCGCCATAAAAAGACTTTGTTCGTCTGCGTCGGGCATGGGTTGCATTATAACGCCGCCCGCACCCACGCATTTATAGTCTACCCCGATTTTTACGCCGAGCGCAATCCCTGTCGGCTGTTGCTCGGAAAAGGTAAAATATCTGGCAAAATCTTCGGCGATTTCCCCGCTTTCGATGCGACAACTGCCGGTATAAGGCTCTTTAAGCCCCATGCTTTTAACCACGCTGAGCCGCCCCTTTCCTACGCAACCCGCCACGTCGAGCTTGCCTTGCGCGTTGAGCGGTAAATCGCATTGCGGATTGTCTATATATCCGCGCATTTCGAGGTTTGCATTCCCCGCGACCACTATCTGCCCGCCTACTCCGTTGCCGTTTAGGGTTATGGATAAACGGTCGTCCTCGCTTTTTAAAGTGGAGGACATAAACGTACCCGCTATCAAAGTACGCCCCAAAGCCGCCGCCGCTAAAGGCGAAAGCGAATGAATTTTTATCGCTTCGTTAACAAGTTCGGTTGCGTCTATAACCGTTACGGAAATTTTTCCGTTAAAGGCAACGCCTTTATATAAAACATCCATATTTTTCTCTCTTTTAGTAACTTAAAGCTTAATCGCGACAAAGCAAAGTCGCTCGCTGTTTTCGCGTTTTGCTACGCCCGACTCGCCGGTAACTTCGGCTACGGTAAAACCACATTCGCAAAGCGCGTTTATCACGGATTGCTCGGTGTGAATATACTCCGTTTTTGCGGCTTCTCGCTTTTCGAAAAGTTCGCCCTTCCTTAAAAACACGCTCATTTCGGTTTCGACGCGGTCGTCGAAAAGCGTATTCGTCCAAATATACGAATAATCTCGCTCGTCCTCGAAAAAAGTATTGTTTGCTATAATGTTTTTAAGTTTATATTCCGAAGATATGTCGAAAGCCAAAACTCCGCCCTTTTTAAGGCAAGAAAACATATGCGAAAAGCCCTTTTTAAGGTCATTTTGACTCAGATAATTGAACGCGTCGTTCACGGCTGTTATAAAATCGACCTTTTTGGCGACTTTAAGCTTGGTTATATCTCCTAAAATATAACGAACGGCAAGATGCTCTTTCGCGCTTTCCTTTTGAGCGGCGACAAGCATTTCTTCGGAAATATCCACGCCACAAACGTCGAACCCCGCCTTTTTCAGCGCACGTGTAAACTGCCCGCTTCCGCAACCCACGTCTAAACCGACGACTCCGCGAGAGTATTTTTTAATAACCGCGGTAACGTACTCTGCCCAACCTGCGTAGTCGCAAGAATTATCCATCGAATATTGATAAAAATCGGCAATCGCGCCGAACAATTCGCGTTTCTCAGCCATTATTCTTCGCTTTTTTCGCCTTCGCCGTCGGCGTTTTTATCGCTTTCGACGTTTTTTTCGTTTTTGCCGTCGACGGCAGTCACGGCGTTCTCCGCGTCCTCGGTGTCTTGAGCCTTTTCATGTTCTTCCGAAGCGGCGGAATATTCGTCGCTGTCGCGGCGCATGGCTGCCTTACTTTCCTCTAAGCGCTGCAAATCCGCGCGCGAAAAACTTTCGGGCAAAACGGCGATTTCGACGTCGTAATCGGTAACGGGTTTGACGCGACGACGACCGAGCGTAGATTTTTCAAAGCTGAAATCGACTTCGTCGTCATCGGGATTTTTAGAGTAAATTCCGCGATTTTTAACCGCGCCGGGAACTTTGTCGTTGATATATTTATCGAACGCCCACTGCGAATAATCCGTCCAAACAAGCGCGAATATCGAAAACCCGAACATTATGAACAAAACGATACCTATAGCCGCGAAAAATCCGCCGAGCATCATAAGCAAAACCGAAACGAGAGCGAACGCCGCAAAAAACAAATTGAGCGGAAGCAAAGCAATCGCCATAATTATCGAGTTGCGAATAAGCTGAAAAAATTTGAGTTTATAAGTAACGCTTAAGCTTAAAGCAAACAAAAATACTATCGTAAAAAATATAGCGATGATATACGAAAATACGTTGGAAACGACCAATAGCCAATTTCCGTCGCTCGCGGCGATTGCGTAGTTCGCGTAAGATATAGCCGAAACGCACAAAAACATTAAAACGCCGTAAGATACCGTAACCCCGAATATCTGCCAGAAATTCTTTTTAACGCCCGACCAAAAATCTCTGCCGACAGAAACACCCTCTGCCCAAACGAAGTTACGCATAACGTACATTCCGCCCGAAAGACCCACCGCGGCAACGGCGGCGGCAATAGGCAGCCACATAAACGACTGAACGTTAGAGCTTAAGTATATGTACTCGACAAGCCCCGCAGTACTCGGAAAAGAGGGATAGCCCAAGCCTATATTTTGCGAAAATGGAGTTTGCAAAGACAAATACGTTACGTTTAAATATCTTAGCAAAACGAGAGCCAAAACGGGCAAAAAGAATAGCAAAATAAGCAAATTAAGCCCGATTAGCTTTGTCATGTTGGTTTTAAAAATATCCCACCCCAGTTCCCAATGGTTCCCCGGGAGAGTGGAACGAGCATAATCTTCGGACCGCTCGGGTCCTTCGATAAATCTTGTTATCAGTCCTTTTTTCTTAGCCATTTATTCTCCGAACAATCGAGCGCTTATTTAGCGCTCCGTGTTTTGAATTTATTTTTAAATTATCTCATGATATATAATACAACATTCGCGAGTTTTTTTCAATCGATTTTACGAGCAAAAACGCAAAATGCAAAAAATTTTAATAAAAAAGATGATTTTTTTATTTTTTATCCCTTTCAGCAACTTAAACGCAAGCCTTGCATACTTATAATCGTATGAAATTATCTTAAAATGAGAAATCTTTTTAGCGAAAACAATAAAAACTTCCCCTTTTTGGGAGCGTACACCGCCTTAGCGACTCCGTTTAAAACGACGCGTTTAAAAAGCAAAAACGCCAAGTGCGAAAAAAACGAAAGCGCAACGTGCGTAAACGACGAGTTAGACCTTGACGCTCTTGAAAAAATAGTAAACGCGCAAATACGCGGCGGAATAGACGGCTTGGTACTTTTCGGAAGCACGGGAGAGCCTTTTTCTCTTACCGAAAGCGAAAAAAAACTTTTGTTTTTTACCGTTAAAGAAATAACCCGCGGGGCGCTTCCGCTTATTTGCGGAGTCGGTTCGCCCTCTACGAAAATCGCTCTGCGCGAGTCGCTTTTGTTTAAAAGTTACGGCGCAAACGGACTTTTGGTTTTGCCTCCGTTTTACTACAAATGTGCCGATAACGGACTTATAGCCCACTTTTTTTCTATATCGAGCAGTGCAAAACTGCCTATTATTGCCTATAACGTACCCGCGCGAACCGGGGTTGATTTTACAAAAAGCGAAACGATTTTAAACGCGCTTTATTCGATGCCCGATCTTGCAGCCATTAAGCAAGCCGAACCAAACAAAATAAAAACCGAGCATTTTATAAAAAATTGCAAAATTCCTGTGCTTTGCGGCTCGGACGAAAACACTTTTATCTCTTATCAATCGGGAGCGAAAGGCATCATTTCGGTCACAAGCAACATTTTTCCCGAGGCGGTTAAACAAGTTCACGAGCTGTTTTTTTCGAGAAAAATCGAAAAAGCGCGCGAAAAGGACGAACTTTTAGCTCCGATTTATCAAGCGTTAGCCATAAAAAGCAACCCGATTCCGCTAAAATACGCGCTGAGTGAGGTTTTCGGGTGCGAAGAAACGTTAAGACTTCCGCTAACCGAATTAGAAAAAAAGGAAAAAGCAATCGTTTCAAGCGCGATAAAAACTTATATCGAAAACTCAAAAAAGGAAAAATCATGAATAATTTATTGATTAGCGGAATTTGCGGGCGAATCGGCTCGGATGTGGCGAAATTTGCAACCGATTACGGCTTTAATACAATCGGCGGCGTGGATAAAAACGCAAATTTACACGAGAAAACGCCTGTTTATCCCGATTTTTCAAGCGTTCCGATTTTACAAAAAGTAGACGTCGTGATTGACTTTTCGTCGCCGAATTTAGCAACGGAAGCTTTAGCGTTTTGCGAAAAAAACAAAGCGGCGTTCGTTTGCGGGACGACGGCTTTAAGCGAAGATTTTTATATAAAAGCGAAACTTGCGGTAAGAAAAATCCCGATTGTTTTAAGCGCGAATTTTTCTGCCGGCGTACAAGCCTTTTTTAAAGCGGCAAAAATTTTAAGCGAGCTTTTGCCCGACTTCGATAAATCGATTATGGAAATCCACGGCAAAAAGAAAAAAGATTCGCCCTCGGGCACGGCGCTTGTTTTGAGCGAAAACGTAAAAACGAACGAGATTTTTTCGTTTCGCGGAGGAAATGCGGCGGGCGAACACTCCGCCCTGTTTTTAGGCGACGGAGAGCAAATTAAAATAACGCATACCGCCTTTAATAAAAGCGTTTTTGCAAAAGGAGCTTTACTTGCCGCAAAAAATTTACTAAAACAAAAAGTCGACGTTTCCGCCGACGATTTGTAAAGTTCAGCCCGATTTTTTTATCGGGTTTTTTTCTAAATTTTTATTCCGCGACTATTATTTCTTTAAACGTATAACCGCAAAAGTCAACGTTAGTGCCGCCGACAAGCGAATTTTCCGTTTCGGTATAATAATAAGAGGTTAACGAAAGCTCCTTTTGTCCTTTAGCGAAGTTTAAAGTGATATTCTCCGTAAGAGCCAATTCGAATGCGAGCTGATAAAAATTTTTAATCACTCCGCGGAAGGTAATGCTTGTTAGTTTCGCACAGCTTTGGAACATATATTTTTCTATACGAGTAACTTTCGAGCCGAACGTAATGCTTTTAATCGACGAACATTCGAAAAACGCGCTTGCTCCGACGGAAGTCACGCTGTCGGGAATAACGATTTCCTTGAGTGATTCGCACTTATAAAAAGCGCTTTCGTCGATTGTCGTTAATCCGTTCGGGAGAGTAATGTTTTCGATCGGAGTGCAACTAAAAGCATAATCGCCGATTGTTTTTACGTTTTTGCCGAGAGTGACGTTTTTAAGCGACGTGCAATAGAAAAACGCGCGGTTGTTTATATTGTTCACGCTGTCGGAAAAAGTTACGCCGGTAATCCCCGTCGCTTCCTCGAAGGCTTTTTCGCTTATAGTATTTACGCCGTCCCCCAAAACTATGCTTTTTAGTTTTTCATTTTTATAAAAAGCGCTTTCGGGAATTGTTTCGGCACCCTTTATAGTAAGATTTATCGAAGCGGCGGCGGCGTTTGCAAAACCGTTTACCATTGCCGAAAACATATCGCTACCCGCAGAACTTGCCAAAGTAATCGTAAAATCGGTAACGGATTTTGAGATATAATCCGCTACTTGAGTTTGCAAATCGCTCGCTTGCAAATCGGTCGCGTTTATTTCGGCGTCGTTAGGAGCGACGATTTCTTTAAACGTATTACCGCAGAATTCCGTTCCGCCGTAAAGCAATTCGTCCGTAGCAACCCAAATTTTCGTATCGGTTTCGTCTTGAGCAAGTACTTTTTGCCCTTTTGCAAACGTTAAAGTAACGTTAGCGGTAGTAATCCAAGAACCGTTGATAGAAAATTTATGCACTTTAGTTAAAGGCGCTTTAAACGTAATGCTCGTAAGAGAAGAACAATTGTTAAACAAACCCGTAGAATTAGACAAATCCGTAACGCCGCTGCCTATAACCACGCTTTCAAGGTTCGAGCAATAGGCTACAAAAGAACTGCCTATTTTAGTAACGCTGTCGGGCACTACAATGCCGGATATTGCGGTTTTGGAAAACGCGCTACCGCCTATGCTTTCAAGCCCTTCGGAAAGAGTGATTCTTGCAAGCGAAGTGCAACTTTGAAAAGCGTTATTTTCGATAGTTTTTACGCCCGCAGGTATTGTTATATTTTCAAGAGCATAGCAGAACATGAACGCCGAATTTCCGATAGACGTAACGCTGCTTGCAATAGTAACGCTTTCGAGCGAAGTGCATTTTTCGAAAGCATACATGCCTATCGTTTTAACGCCTTCCGAAAGCGTAAGGCTTTTAATCGACGCGCATCCTAAAAAAGCACAAGCGCCTATATCTTCGATAGCGGCGGGAATTGTAAGATTTTCGACAAGTTCGCCGTTAAAATATAATGCCGCTCCGTTATAGCAAGGATTACTTTGCTGAGTGCCGAAGTTTATTTTAAGCCAGTCTTCGACCTCGCCGTTATAATAAACGTTTTTAAGAGCTTCGCATCCGCCGAAAGCTCCGTTATAACCGCTTACTATATTGGTTAAACTTGCGGGAACGGTTATACTTTCAAGCTTAGAACAACCATAAAACGCGTCGGCACCTATAGAGGTAACTCCGCTTGAAATAGTAACGCTTTTTAGCGAAGTGTTTTTATAAAAACTGTAATCACCGATTTTTGTAACCGTGCTCGGAATGGTTATGTTTTCGAGCAGTTCGTTGTTAAAATATATTTTAGCGCCATAAAAACTCGGTCCGCCAAAACTAATATTTAGCCAATCTTCTAACCCGCCTTCGAAATAAACTTCTATGTTTGCGCTACAGTCATAAACCGCACCGTTGCCAATGTTCGTTATATCCTTAGGAATCGTAACCTTCGTCAAGTTAGAACATCTCACGATTGCCATTCCTTCGATTGCGGTTACGCCTTTGCCAAAAGTCAGGCTTTTTATCTTCGAATTGAAAAAAGCCGCTTGAGGTATAGTTTTTACGCCGCTTATCGTTAAGTTTACGGTGCCGTCGGCGGCATTTTCAAGTCCGTCGGAAATTGCCGAGAATACGTCGGAACCCGCGTTTTCTTCAAATTTTAAAGATATATCTACGCTTTCAGCCGAGCCGTCGCCGATAATTGTTTGCAACGCTTCTTCTAAGCTTTTATCGCAAACGTTACATTTTACGGTTTCGCCGCTTGCAAAAACGTGCTCGGTTTTATCCGATTCGAAGCCGCATTTTTCATGGATGCAAACCTGCCAATGTTTATTTTCGTCACTAACCAGTTTGCTCACGTCGTGCCCGAGCGCGGAAGCAGTTTCGACATCTTTATTTGTTTGAGTTTGCGCCCATTCTACGTCGAAAGTCGCCGTAAAATCGGTCAATTCGGGTAATTCGCAAGTTTTATTTCGAGCGACCGAGGCGGTAACCGTTGCAATCGCTTTTTCGTCGTGCCCTTCGGCGTCTGCCGAACACTTCACGCATGTGCGAACGGCTTCGCAACAATCGTTGCCTATCCATCTATATTCTATAAGCGTATAATCGTGCTCGCTCGTTTTATAACCGCAATAACGACAATAATGGTCGAAATCACTATGTTCCGCTTCCTCTAATTTAGCCGTGCAACCTGCGTTTCGACAAGCGTGCCAATGGGTATTTTCGCCATTCGTCCAGTCGTCGGCGGCACTGTGTCCGAGAGCCGCGACTTCTTGAGTTTGTTCGTCGCCGCATTTCGTGCAAACGCGAACTTCTTCGCCTTTTTCGGTGCAAGTAGCCGCGGTTTTCACGGTCCAATCGGAATAAGTATGCGAACACTCTTCGTCGATAATGCCGCTAGAGTCGCTACCGTCAAAGCCGTCGCCGTTGCCGTCTCCGCAAGCCGCGAATCCGAACGCTAAAAGCGAGCAAATAAGCAAGCTAAAAATGATAATAAATAATCTTTTTTTCATAAAAAACTCCTGTTTTTGATTTTTTCCGATATGAATATTTTATTAAGCGGAGCGCAAGCGCGCCGCTCCTGCTTTTGCATAAGAAAAAGCAAATTTTAAAATTTTTGCCTTTTTTTTTATTCATTATAAAAATCGCCTACAAACCGCTCGCGCTAGCGCACTCGGGCTTGTATTTTATAACGCATTATAAAACATATAAATTATAACACGGCAAGCTATTAAAAATCAAGCGGTTTACGCGCATGCATTAAAAATTTTTATAAACTTTTTTGCGGGAATTATCTTATTTATGATTCGTATAACGATACGCAGAAAAACACCATGAATAACATATATATCATCTTAACAATAAAAAATCAGACTCCGTAACGGAATCCGATTTTATCGATACTTATTGTTTTTCGTATTTTGCCTTCGTCTCAACGAAAAAATCAATCCCGCTTACAGGCAAAGTTTAACGCTTGTCGTTATTTTAAAGGCGAAACGTTTTTGCCGACAATTGCGGTAGCTCGTTTTTCGGGTGAAAAATATTTAGCCGCCGCCTCGTTCGCTTGGTCTAAAGTAACGTCCGAAACGCGCTTTAATTCCTTTTCTACGTCGAAAACTTCTCCGAACAAAAGCAAGCGTTTGCCGAATGAATTCATTCTTGCCGAAGTGCTTTCGCAAGACAAAACGGTAGAACCCTTGATTAGCTCTTTTGCTCTATCGAGTTCCTTTTGAGTTATGCCCTTTTCGGAGATGAGCCGCATTTCGTTAAGGAGTTCGTCGTAAGCGTTTTGCGCGTTTTTGGAATTTACCGCCGCGTAAAGATACAAAACCCCCACTTCTTTATAAATAGACACGTAAGAATAAACGGAATAAGCAAGTCCGAGCTTTTCGCGCACGGTTTGAAACAATCTACTGCTCATCCCCCCGCCCAAAACGCAATTTACGAGTTGCACGGGAATTTTATCCGGATTATCCGCCTTAGTCGAGGCAAAGCCCGCGGCTATATGCACTTGCTCTACGGGTTTATTTATCGCGCCATGCCCCCATTCTAATTTAATTTCGGGAGCAAAAGCCGAGCAATCGCCACCGTTTTTTAAGGCGATAAAACTTTCGAAAAATTTATCGGTTAAAGAAATAGCTTGCTCGAAAGTCACGTGTCCCGCAAAAGAAATCACTACGTTAGAAGGCACGTAATGCTTATTTTTATACTTTAAAACGTCGTCGCGAGTAAATCTTGCGGCGTTTTTTTCGGGTCCTAAAATACTGGCGCCGTAACCGCCATTTCCGAAATAAGCGTTAGCTAAAGCGTCGATGCAAAGTTCGTCGGGAGTATCCTCGACCATTTTTATCTCTTCGATTATAACGCCGCGCTCTTTATCGAGTTCTTCGGCGGAATAAACCGAATTCAAAAACAAATCGGATAAAACCTCGAAACTTTCTTTCAATCGCTCGTCGGTGCACTTTACGTGATAGCACGTTATATCTTTGGCAGTATACGCGTTGAGTTGTGCGCCTACGCCCTCGGTTTGGTCGGATATATCGTAAGAAGAGCGCGTTTTAGTGCCCTTAAAATTTACGTGCTCGATAAAATGCGAAATGCCGTTTTCTTCGGCACTTTCGCGGCTACTGCCGGTACCGACCATTATTCCGACCGCCACCGAGCGAAAGCTCTCCAGCTCGTTAACTATTACTCTTAATCCGTTTTCATACGTTTTTATATTAACCATTATTATTTTTAGCGACGACATTGCGCCGCCTTCCTTTTATTGAATACATTCGCTCACGGTAACCGCTTTAAGCCCCGCGCTTTTATAATAATCCAATATCTTTTGGAGCGCGGCGAGCGTGTGAGTTTTGGGATGCATTAAAACGAAATCTCCACCGCGGATATTATTTGTGGCGCGTTTAAAAACCGTTTCGGAGCTTTTATCTCGCCAATCGACGGTATCTTTGCTCCACATAATCGTTTTATAGCCCAAGTTTTTTGCGCAAGAAAGCGTCGTTTTTGAAAAATCGCCCGACGGCGGAGCAAAAAGCGTCATTTCATAGCCGCTTAAACCTTTAACTATATCGTGCGTGTTTTTAATTTCGCTTAAGTTTTCCTTTTCGGAAAGTTTAGAATGACTTTTATGAAAATACCCGTGGTTGCCTATTTCATGCCCGCCCGATAATAGCCTAGATATAAGTTCGGGCTTATCGTCTATAAAACAGCCTCCGACGAAAAAAGTTGCTTTTGCACCGTTTTTTTCTAAAAGCGCGGCGATTTCTTCGATAACTTCGGCGTTTTCATAGCAATTAAACATAAGCGCAATCTTATCGCTTTGGCGATTTCCGAAATAAGCCGGAGCGTTTTCGGCACTGCTTACGGTTATAGCCCCGCCGCTAGAAAAAAAGCATACGAGCCCCGCCGCGACGACAAGGCAAGCCATAACCGCCCCGGCAAACGCACGCATGCTCTTTACCGTTAATTTTTTCATATTTTACACGCTTTATACCTTAATTATATATATTTTTAAGCGCGCAAAATATTACCTTACGTTTGTTTAATTGAATACTTAGATGATATACTTATCTAATTTAGCGGTAGCTTCGGAAAGTTCTTTTTTCTTAGCTTCGTAACCTTTTCTGCCTAAAAGCGCGTAGGTTGCGTTTTTGCCGTTTTCTACGCCCGGTTGGTTATAAGTATCGATATCGAGCATTTCGCCCATAAACGCCGTTTCCATCTCGAAGAAATACAAAAGTTCGCCGATAGTGAACGCGTTCACTTCGGGCAAATATATGGTATGATTTAATCTGCCCTTTGCGGTTAGCGCGTATTCGGTAGCGCTACGCTCGGCGGAAATAAGCTCGTTCATGGTATGACCGCATAAGAAGTGAACGTCGGGAATATCGTCGCACCCCTCGCTTATAACCTGCTCGGTGCGATATCTGTCTACTCCGATTAAAGTGATTACTTTATCGAACGGACCTTCGGTATAAAGCTGAACTTGGCTGTGTTGGTCGGTAACGCCGAGCGATTTTACGGGAGTTTGCCCCGCGTTTACCGCTTCGCCCTCTTTGTTTACTTCTTTGCCTAAACTTTCGCCCCAAATTTGGCAATACCAATCTGCCATGTACTTAAGGCTGTCGGCATAAGGCATCATAACGCTTATGTTTTTGCCGCGGCAAAGCGACATATGTTGCAAAAGCGCGCTTAAAAGAGCGGGGTTTTTGCGCATATCTTTAGACGAACAAATTTTATCCATATATTTTGCGCCGTCCAGCATAAGTTTAATATCAACGCCCAAAACAGCGGCGGGCAAAAGCCCCACGGGGCAAAGTTGCGAAAATCTTCCGCCTACGCCGTCGGGAATATAAAAGGTTTTAAATCCTTCTTTTTTAGCGATTTCGATAAGGTTACCTTTGGTTTCGGAAGTAGTTGCTACAATATGATTTTTCGCGTCGTCGCCGAGTGCTTTTTTCAAAATATCCCAAACGATGAGATATTGAGTCATCGTTTCGCTCGTAGCGCCGCTTTTCGTTATAACGTTGAACACCGTTTTAGCGGGGTCGATAACGTCTAAAAGCGCGCGCATGCGTTCTGGATCGACGTTATCTTCAACGTAAAATTTAGGGGCTCTTCTTTTAGAGCGAGGAAGGTCGTTATGATGCAAATGACAAAGCGCTTGAGCAACCGCTATCGGACCTAACGCGCTGCCGCCGATACCCAAAACTACGAAATATTCGCAATTTCTTCTTATTTTTTTTGCCGTTTCCAAAATGTCGGCAACCACTTCGGATTGATTATACGGAAGATCCGTCCAACCCATCATGCCTTTACCTCTGCCCGCGGTTACGTTATCGAAAGCTTTTTTGCAAAGCTCTTTGCCCGCGTTAAGGTCGGAATCCGTATAGCCTTCTTCGCCGACGAAAGCTTTCATCATGTTGTTGTAATCCAAGCGAAGGCGCATTTGTTCGCGCCACTTTTTGTCTATTCTCATATCAAAACTCCTATAAAATTTCCGTTTAAAAGCGGTTTTTTATTTATTAAAACTTTAACGAAAGGCTTTCCGATCGCTAAAATATTTTATCCTTTATGTTTCTGAGATATTCGAGCGAACGCTTTAAATCGGAATAATCGGTATAATTTTCTTTATAAACCTCGATTAAACAATTTCCGTCAAAGCCGTTTGCTTTTAAAATTCTGAAAAGCTCCTCGAAATCGAATTTTCCGCCGATTTTCGGAAGCGCGGTGTTGCCGAACTCGTCTACGTCGCTTAAATGCACGGTTTTTAAGCCGTCGCCCATTTCTTCGGCGTATTTTTTATAGTCGAACCCGCTGACGCGCGCTTGTTTTACGTCTAAACACGCGCAAAGCTTGGGCGCGTATTTCTTTAACTCAGAATAAAACCCGGGCTTATCGTAAAAAGCCCACTCTACGTTTTCGATGCAAACGTTTATTCCGTATTTTTCGGCTAAAACGCAAAGCGCGTCGGTATATTCGCCGAGCATTTTGTAATTGTCGAACTTTACGCCCTTTTTAAACTTGGCCTTTCCGTGCAGAGTATAGTTTTTTGCGCCTATGATTTTCGCCGCTTTTAAACAGTTTTCGAATATGTTCAAAGCGTCGCTCAATGTTCGCTCGCACGCGGAATAAAGCTGAGGCTCGAAATGCGTGTTGAGCGTGTGAATCGAATGAACTTTCAATCCGCCCAGTCTGCTTTTTAAAAGCTTAGCAAAATCTTCGGTATATTCGCAATAGGTTTCTAAAAAAACCTCGCAAACGCGCGCGTCGAGTTCGTTTAAAACGGGAAGAGCGTCTTCGTTGTAAAGGCGACCGAACAAGGTCGCCGTAGATATTCCGATTTCCATTTTTTAGTTTCGGCGGCGGTTTCTCTCCGCCGCCCCTTTATTACTGTTTATAGCTTAAGTTACTATATAATAGCCGCGATTTTTCGCGATAAAATCTAGATTTTCGAGTTATTATCGCTGTTTTGCGGGTTTATTCTTTTATCGGATCGATAAGCCCGAACTCTCCGTCGTCACGCAAGTATAAAACTTTGGTTTTGCCGTCGGCTTCGTCGATAAACACGTAAAAAGTATGCCCGAGCATTTCGAATTCTTCGGTAGCTTCGGCTATAGACATAGCGCGAATGGCAAAGCTCTTGGTTTTTACGATTTTTGCCGGACGGAGTTCGTCGGCGGTGAACGCGTCGGAATCTAAAGCGGAAACGCGAAGTTGTTTTTCGAGTTTCGAACGGTGCTTATAAATTTGTTTTTCAAGCTTGGGAACTACTAAATCTATGCCGTCGTAAAAATTTTCCGCGTATGCCTGAGCACGGAGCGACGCGAGTTTATAACGCAGTTCGACTTCTATCTTGCAATCGCGATTTTCGCGTTTTAAATAAACTTTTACGTCCGCTTCGCCGTCGAAGTATTTGTCGAGCTTGCCAAGTTTCTTTTCGATAACCTCGCGTAATTTGTCGTTAGCTTGATAATTTTTAGCGTTTATGTTAACTTTCATGATAGTTCTCCCTTTATATTTTTTTGCTGTTTTAGTAAAACGGTTGGGCTTTTACCCGATTGCCGCAAAAAACGCGGCGGCTTGCGACTTATTTAATCGAAAACAAGTCGGTTTCGACGAGTACGATTATTAAAGTCGACCCTTACGATCAATCCAAAGGCGCGTACCTTACGGCTCCGCTTTGCTCGTCGGCGTAAATCACTATTTTATCGCCCGAGCACAGTCTGCCCGTAATAAGTTCGTCGGACAGCATATCCTCGACTTCTCGCCTAAGCACTCGTTTTAGCGGACGAGCGCCGTACTCTTCGTCGTACCCGCGCGAAAGCAGAGCACGACGTGCGGAATCGTCGATTTCCAATGCAACTCCTACGCCCGAAAGCCGTTTTTTTAAGTTCGAGAGCAATATCTCTAAGATTTTCCCGCATTCGTCGTAGGTTAATTTGCGGAAATATACGATATCGTCCACTCGGTTTAAAAATTCCGGTCTGAATTGTTTTTTTAATTGCTCGAAGGCGGCGTTTTCGATCTTTTGCGCCTCGCCCCCGAATCCGAACGCGGGTACGACGCGTTGCATCTCGCTCGCCCCTACGTTTGAAGTCATGATTATCACGGTGTTTTTAAAATCCACCGTTTTGCCCTTGCCGTCGGTTAGCCTGCCGTCGTCCAATATCTGAAGCATTAAATCGAATATATCGGGGTGCGCCTTTTCGATTTCGTCGAACAGCACCACCGAAAACGGCTTTTTTCTGACCTTGCCCGTAAGCTGACCTTCTTCGTCGTAGCCGATAAGACCCGGTGCCGCGCCTATCAATTTACTAGACGACGCACGGTCCATATACTCGCTCATATCCACGCGGATAATGGCGTTTTCGTCGCCGAACACAGCCTCGGCAAGCGCCTTTGAAAGCTCGGTTTTGCCTACGCCCGTAGGACCTGCAAATATAAACGAACCGATAGGTCTGTTAGGATCTTTTAAGTTAGCGCGAGCGCGGCGTATAGCTTTGGCAACAGCAGTTACAGCCTCGTTTTGCCCTATCACCCTCGCGTGTAACTCTTCTTCGAGATTGATAAGCTTAGCGGATTCGCTCTTTTCGATTTTCGTAAGCGGAATGTCCGTTATTTCGCTTACAACCGCGGCTACGTCCTCGGCGGTGACCGCGGGGCGCATAAGCGACCGCTTATTTAATCTGTTATTTTGTATTTCGTTAATTTCTTCGGCTAAAACTCTGCGCCTTTGCGCGCTTGCGGCGGCTTCGGCGTTTAATCCTTCGCGCAGATAATACGTTTCGTCGTTCAAACACGTTTCGAGCTCGGCTCGCTTTGCGTTCAATTCTTGCGAAAAATCGGAGTTTTTCAGCCTTGCCCTAGCCGCTGTTTCATCTATTAAATCTATCGCTTTATCGGGTAAATTTCTGTCGGTTATATATCTTACCGAAAGGTCTACGGCGGCGGCTATCGCTTCGTCGGTTATTCGAACTTTGTGATGCGCCTCGTATTTATCGCGCAAGCCCTTTAAAATAATCTTTGCTCCCTCAGGAGTGGGCGGTTCTACCGTCACCGGCTGAAAACGCCGCTCCAACGCGGGATCTTTTTCTATATACTTGCGATATTCGTCGTAAGTGGTTGCGCCAATAAGTTGCAACTCTCCGCGAGCGAGCGCGGGCTTTAACATTTCGGCGGCGTCTAGTCCGCCTTGCCCCGAAGCTCCCGTCCCTATCAAATTGTGAATTTCGTCTATAAAAAGTATGATTTCGGGCGAATTTTTGGCGTATTCGACAGCGTCTGTAAAGCGTTTTTCGAACTCCCCGCGATAAGACGCGCCCGCCACTAAATTAGATATATCGAGCGAAAACACGCGCTTACCCGCCAAAACGTCGGGCACCTCTCCGCGCGCCACGGCTATTGCCAAACCCTCTACCACCGCGCTTTTTCCGACGCCCGCTTCACCCACGAGTACCGGACTGTTTTTCGTTCTGCGCGAAAGCGTTTGAATAACCCGCGCTATCTCTTTTTCTCTACCGATTACGGGATCTAATTTACCCTCGCGCGCCTTTTTGGTTAAGTCTACGCCGAAAGAACAAAGCGGATCGTTTTGCTCTTCCGTTTTTTCGTCGTTTTTGTTTTTTGCTCCGTCGTCGCGCGAGCCGCCGTCGCTAGATTGCGTTTTAGAAGAAAAACCCTCGTTGCGATAATTTCCGCCGCTAAAATTCTGCGGCGATTGCGACTCTTGCGATTGGTTTGCGCCGTATTTTTCGGTTTGAACTTGCCCCGAAAAACTCGCTTTCCCCAAAGAATTATCGGGTTGCAGAGTATTAAAAACCACCCTCTCGGTATCGATTATAAGCGCACGCATGTCCGAAGCCAAAGTTCTTAAAATAGCGCTTGCGCAACATGCTTCCGTTCTTAAAACAGCCAAAAGTATGTGCTCGGTAGCGACGTAATTAAGCCCCGAATCATAGGCTATAAGAGAAGCCTCTTCGAGCGTGCCTTTCGCGTTGGGAGTGAACCCCTCTAAATCGAACCCTACGGAAATATTCTTTTTAAGTTCTGCGTAATATTTGCTTTTAGTTACTCCGTATTTATATAGCAGACGCGCCGCCTGACAATCGGGGCACAAAATCAGCCCGTAGATTATTTGCTCGCTGCCCACGTATTTCACGCCGAAACTTTTCGAAACGGCGTTGGCGTTTAATATTGCCTTCCTTACCGAAGGAGTAAATTTATCTTGACCTTGCGTCATTATCTTTCCGCCTTGCGGTTATTTTTTCTTTTTTTCGCTCTATGCGAATCGTTTTATCTTTTTTGCGACCGTCCGATTTTTTATCGTTAACCCTATTTTCAAATTGACGACCGTTTTTTTAAATTATCAATTTTTTCAAGCAATCGCGCACGTAGTTTGCACGAAACACGTTTTCGGATAATTCGTCCGTACTTTTTTCAAACTTTAAAAGCTGAGTTTTTAAACTTGCGGGGCGCGCGGTGACCAACATATCGTCTAACGCGAAAACGCTTTCAAGCTTAATAAGCCCGAGCATCGCGCCCGTTTTAACCTCGCTTACGAGTGACGAAAACTCGCCGTAAGGCAGAATTTTGCAAGAGGTTAACGTGCCCAATGCGCGAAAACAAACGTCTTGCGTTTTTATCTCGTTTTCGCCGTAGAAAATTTCGAGATTCGTTTTTTCAAGCTCGGCTATTTCTTCGACGAAGCCTTCGACCTCGGAAACTATTCGCTCGGGAGTTATTCCCAAAGTGACCTCGTTGCTAACTTGATACAAACAACTTTCGCCCCCCGAACCTTCACCGAATACTCCGCGGACGGTTAACCCCTTCGATTTTGCCTTGCTTAAAAGCGCGCCTATCATTTCGCGTTTTGTAAGCCCCGGCAAAAACATCATTGCGGAAGCCCTAAGCCCGGTGCCTAAATTCGTGGGACAAGCGGTTAAATAACCGTAAGTTTCGTCTTTACAAAATTTGAGATTTTTATCGAGCCACCTGTCGAGCGGAGCAAGCGCGTCATACGCCCGCTTTAGCGCGAACCCTTTTTCGAGCCGCTGTTCCCGCACGTGGTCTTCTTCGTTAATCATTATCGAGAACAGTTCGTCCTTGCTTACCAAAACCGCGCCCGACGCCCTGTTTTTTTTCAAAGCTTCCGAGATAACGTAGCGTTCTTTAAGACGCTCCGCCTCGAGCGGGGTTATTTTATTCATTTCAATAAGTTCGAAGCCGCAGTATTTAGACGCCGCGTAATAGGTTTTTGCCGCGATTTCGCGGTCGCCGTTTTTTTTGAGCATCGAGCCGAAAAGGTAACCCGATAAATTTCGGGCAAACCTGATTCTACTCGTTACCACGGTGCCTTCGTTTATTGCCATTATTACTCCGAATAAGTGTTATTTTTTTCGTTTTTTACAAAAGCCCTTGAACTTTTTCGATTAAAGGAGCCAGTTCGTTTTTGAATTCAGTGTAGCAATACGCGCATCCGACCGAAAAATCGGCGGTTATTTCGCTAAAACTTTTACCGCAAACGCGGCAACGCTTATCTCCGACGAAGTTCCCCGAAAAATCCGCGCGACACTTAGCGCAGGCAAGGCAAACGTATTTAACCTCGCGCCGACCGTCTACTACATTTTCAATTTTTATTTTAGCGGGATTTTCTCCGCAAATATCGCAAGGGCGCATAAAAATTTCACCTTTATTCGGTTTTATCGAGTTATCCTCACGAAAGCTCGCCGTCGCAGACCGTTTTTTCTACGCTTGTTTTCTACACTTACATTATATCATATTTTAAGATTTTGTAAATAGTTTTTGCAAAAAAAATTCCGATTTTTTCTAATTTTTTTAGTCGAATAGTCCCGTAATATCCGCAAAAGGAGCCTTTCGCGCGATTGTTTTTTGCAAATCCGCTAAAATCGGCGATAAAAAACACAAAAAACGGCGCTTCGAAAAACCGAAATACGCCGCTTTTCACTTTTTATCGTGAACTTTAATTAAAGTTTTAAATTTTTTAAGTATTCTTTCATCTTAGGTGCCAAAGTTTCGTCTGCCAAAGCGGTTTGAATATTCGCTTGCAAAAAGCCGAACACGTCGCCCATATCGAAACGATCGCCCTCGAAATCGTAAGCGACCAATCCCCGCTCTTTCGCCTCGATATCCAAAGCGTCGGTCAGTTGATATTCGCCGTTTTTGCTGCGCGGAATTCTTCTTAAAACGTCGAAAAATCCCTCTTTCAAAACGTATCTGCCGAGGGGCGACAAATCGCTTTTCGCCGTACCCGGATCGGGTTTTTCGGTGATTTTTTCAACCTCGTAACTTCTGCCGTTTTGCCCTGAATATTCGACGGAAGCGTATTTATAAACCAAATCGAACCCCACTTTTTTAACGCCGACGACCGTTTTGTCCGTTTGCTCGTAAGCTTCGATAAGCTGACGAATAACGGGCTTGCCGCCTCGATTAAACATAACGTCGTCGCCGAAAAGCACGGCGCAAGGCTCATCTTTTATAAAATCTTCGGCTATTAAAACCGCGTGCCCAGTTCCGAGCTGTTCATGTTGGTCGATATAGGTTATTTTACACATGCTCTGCGGATAAACCACGCTTTCGTAAAATTCCTTTTTGCCATGGGACGAAAGAACGCCCTCTAACTCGGGCGCAGAGGAAAAATGCGCCTTTATTATTTCCTTGTGTTGCCCGACGACGAGCAAAACCTCTTCGATTCCGCTGTCTACAGCCTCTTGAATTATGTATTGCACCGAAGGTTTATTGAGTATCGGATACATGGTTTTGGGCAACGCCTTGGTTTCGGGCAAAAGACGCGTTCCGTAGCCCGCTACGGGTATTATTGCTTTTCTTACTTTCTTCATTTTCTGTTCCTTAGGCAAGCGGCTTTTTATCAACTTACCTTAGGTAAGCCGTCTTCTTTGCCGCTCAACTTATATACTTTTTAAAGCTTAGCCGCTTCGTGTTTTTGTTTTTTAATCGCTTCGTATTATTTGATTACTTCGTGTTTGATTACTTCGTGCCGAACAATCTGTCGCCCGCGTCGCCGAGACCGGGGATAATGTAAGCGTGTTCGTTGAGTTTTTCGTCTAAGGCGGCAACGTAAATTTCTACGTCGGGATGCGCTTTATGAACGGCTTCGACGCCCTCGGGCGCGGCGATTAAGTTCATAAGTTTGATATCCTTGCAACCGCGATCTTTAATAAACTGAATAGCGGCTACGGCGCTTCCGCCGGTCGCAAGCATGGGGTCGACTACGATTATCGTGCGTTCTTGCGCGTCGACGGGAAGCTTGCAATAATACTCGACGGGTTTGTGAGTTTCGGGATCGCGATATAATCCGATATGACCTACTTTTGCGTTAGGCACTAAGGTTAAAATACCGTCTACCATGCCGAGCCCCGCGCGAAGTACGGGAACCACGCCTAAGCTTCTGCCCGATATCACTTTGCAATTAGCCTTGCAAATAGGGGTTTCGATTTCAACGTCCTCTAAAGGCAAGTCTCGAGTTACTTCGTAAGCCATAAGCAAAGAAATCTCATTCGCGAGTTCGCGAAAATCTTTGGTGGTTGTGTTTTTGTCGCGCATCATGGTTACCTTGTGAGTGATTAAGGGGTGGTTGATAATGTGTAGCTTGTTCATTGACGAAAACCTCCGTTCGTTTTATTTTTATTTTTGTATTTTTTAGCCGCCCGATTTAGCGAATTTTTTAGCCGAATCGCGCGCCGTTTTTTTCAACAAGTGGGGCTATAAGCCCGTTAACGCATATTTCGCGTTTTTTAATTTGTTCGTTTTTTAACTTTTTTTGCCGATTTATTTGACTAAAAATCAATCGAGCTTTTCCAATTTATCGACCCGGCGTTGGTGTCTTCCGCCCTCGAACTCGGTTGAAAAATAGACTTTTGCAACCGACAGCATGATTTCAACGCCGATAACGCGAGCGCCTAAAACGAGTACGTTCGAATCGTTATGGCGGCGGGTAAATTCCGCGCTATACGTATCGCCGCAAAGAGAGGCTCTTATGCCTTTGTGTTTGTTGGCGGCTATGCTCATTCCGACTCCGGTGCCGCAAATCAAAACTCCGCGCTCGGCTTCGCCGCTTTGCACCGCTTTTGCGACTTTTGCCGCGTAGTCGGGATAATCGCACGAAACATGCTCGTCCGTTCCGAAGTTAATTACCTCGTGTCCTTGCTTTTCTAAAAAATCTTTTAATATGAACTTGTACTCCACACCCGCGTGGTCGTTGCCGATAGCGATTTTCATTTTTTTCTTATGGGTCCTCGTGATTTTTATTTTTTTTCAAACGCCGAAAGTCCTTACGCTTAACATTCTTTCAGTCATTTTTTTATTATGGGTCCTTTTGATTTTTATTTTTTTTCAAATGCCGAAAGTCCTTACGCTTAACATTCTTTCAGTCATTTTTTTATTATGGGTCCTTTTTGCTTTTTATTTTTTCAAACTTTAAAAGTTCTAAAAAAACTTAATTGTCTTGTTTTTTAGCGGCTTTTTTTAGTTTTTCTTGCTCTTTTTTAGCTTTCAACTCGGCTAGTTTTTCGTTTTCGCTTTTTAAAAGCTCGGCTATTTGCTCGCACGCGTAGAAAATAACACTTAAAGTCCGATCGTAAACCTCTTGCGAACCGCCGTACGGATCGGAAATATCGTTAACGTCGGCAAGTTCGCTTATACAATAAACGTTGTTAAAGCCTAAAAACGCTTGTTTTTGTGCTTTCGTCATGCATATAACCGCGTTTTGCTTAGCCGCAAGTTCCGAGCTTACGCGCTTAGAGCCAAAACGGCGCACGACCACGCCCCGCTTTTTTAAAGCGAGTTTGGCTTTTTCGTTCATAGAATCTGTTTCTCGAGCGGATAATCCCGCGGAAGTAACTTTTACGCCATCTATTCCCGCGTTTTTCAGCGCGTGTTTTAGTGCGTATTCCGCCATCGGCGAGCGACAAGTGTTGCCCTCGCAAACGAACATCACTTTTAGCATAAGTCTATCCTACTTTTTTTTTATCGTCGCTATAAAACGCCTTAGAAAATCTATTGTTTACGCTGAGCATAAGCTCGTTTGTTATATCCAGCGAAAAGGAAATAATCAAATCGTATTTTTCGCCTTCGTGCAAGCGTTCGTATAAATTCGCCGCCATGTCTTTCGCGGTTTTGCCTAAACTTAATATATCGAACGCGCCGCAATCTTTTAGCTTTTCGCACATATCTTCATCTGCCAAAAACACGGGGTTTTCGCCCCTATTTTTAGCGGTTTCGTATTCTGCGACAGCCTCCGAAACACATTCGCGCGGAAAAAGCGCCGTTTTTGAATTCGGACGATAATGCGAATACTTCATCCCCGGCGATTTTGCCTTACCTACGGAGTTTTCGTCTGCGTAAAGGCACTCTCCGACCACTTCTGTTATCATTTCGGCGGTTATAAGCCCTTTTCTGAGCACTATTGGGACTTCGCCCGTTACGTCGAGCACCGTACTTTCTATACCGCCCGAGCACCTTCCTCCGTCCAAAATCAGCGGGATTTTTCCGTTAAAATCCTGAAAAACGTGCTCTGCCGAAACGGGACTCGTGTGTTTTGAAACGTTTGCCGACGGCGCGGCTATCGGAAGATTTACGTAACGCAAAAATTCTTGCGCGGCGGGACTTTGCGGCACTCTTACGGCAAGAGTATCCAGCCCGCAAGAAACCGCTTGCGAAACCTTCCCCTTGCTTTTATACACCATCGTGAGCGGCGCGGGTAAAAACGCGCGCGCTATTTTTAAAGAATAATCGTTGGTTATTTCGACGAGTGACGTTATATCGTAACTCGAGTGAACGTGCACGATAAGCGGATTGTCCGAAGGTCTGCCCTTGGCGGCGAAAATGCTTTTTACGGCATCGTCGTCCGTTGCCAAAGCGCCCAAACCGTAAACCGTTTCGGTAGGAAACGCTACCAAACCGCCGCTTTGCAATATTTTTTTAGCCTGTTTTAGCGATTGCTCGTCGATTTTTTTTACTTCTGTTATCATTTTTAACGTAAACGCTATTTATAATCGTTTAAAACACGTCGGAATCGTCTAAGGGCGCGCCGTCGGAATTTTCGGGCGGAATATCGTCCTCGGTGATTTTTTGCAAATATTCCGCGTCGGACTCGACGACCGGCGCGTCGGCGTAATCGTCCCCGCCTTTGCGCGAAGGAGCATGTTCCGGGGGCGGAGCCATATCCGTTCTGTCGTCATAAGTAACGAATTTGGAAAGTTCGCCCTTAAACAGCATTTTCGCGGAGCCGCGCTCGCCGCTTCTGTTTTTTTCTATAATGATTTCCGCCACGTTTTTTTCGACCGCGCCTGAAGCAATTTCTTTGGCGTCTGCCTGTTTATCGGGGCGATAAATGAACATAACCACGTCGGCGTCTTGTTCGATAGCGCCCGATTCGCGCAAATCCGAAAGCATAGGCTTGCGTTTGTTTTGAGCCGACGAACGCGAAAGTTGCGAAAGCGCCAAAACCGGAACGCGCAATTCCTTTGCCAAAACCTTAAGTCCGCGCGATATTTCGGTTACTTCTTGCTGACGGTTTTCAGAAGTTCTTACGTCCGGATAAATAAGCTGTAAGTGGTCGACTACGATAAAATCGAGCCCGTGCGACGCTTTTAATCTGCGGCACTTGGATATTATCGAAGGAACGGTATTCGAAGGCGAATCGTCAACGTAAATTTGTGCGGATGCAAGTTGCTTTTTAGCCGCCCAAAGCCTGCGCCAACCGTTTTGATCCTCGTCGGAAAGTCTGCCCTTTTGCACCAAATCCATACGCACAGAACCTATCGAGCAAAGCAATTTTTGCGCTAGTTCTTCACGCGTCATTTCCAAAGCGAACATGGCGCAAACTTTGTTTTCTTTCAAAGCGACGTGCTCGAGCATGTTTAAAGCGAGCGTCGTTTTACCGTCCGACGGACGTGCGGCAAGCACTATAAGATTGCCCGGTTTAAAGC
>CAYVKZ010000004.1:0-70613 GCA_964452295.1 uncultured Acidiphilium sp. | reverse complement strand
AAAAATTACATTAAACGAACTTTTTCTTCGTTTAATGCAATTATAAAACACTACATTTTAATAGTAAAAAATATTTTTAACTAATTTAAGCAAACAGCCTCTAAACGTTTAACAAAAAAGTTTTTTTATGATAAAATAACATTGTCGATTGTGCGTGCGTTTTTAACGCTTGGCAATCATAATATATGTGGAAACGTATCGAAGTGGTCGCAACGAGCCGCACTCGAAATGCGGTTATCCCTTCACCGGGATACGAGAGTTCGAATCTCTCCGTTTCCGCCAAAGCGATCGCGTCTTGTGTTACGCGATCGTTTTTTTTTGAATTTTTAAGCGCTTTAATGCGAAAGAGGTAATAAAGGCAGTGTCTAAATATAATAAGGGCGAAAAACGCCAAATTGCTTTAATAATTTTATGCGTTTTGGTTTATACTGTCAGCTACATAAGTCGCTATAGTTATAATTCGAATATCGTCGTTATTCAAGATAGATTTAATCTTGGGGCGACAGATACCGGGCTAGTCGGAACTTTTTATTTTGCCGCTTACGGAATAGGGCAAGTTGTGCACGGATTGTTTTGCAAAAGGTATAATAAAAAAATTGTCATTCCGCTGGTTTTATTTGTTTCGGCTGTAATCAATGCGGTTTTGTTTTTCGAACCGCCGTTCTATATTTATAAGTATTTATGGCTTGTTAACGGTTTTGCTCTTTCTGTACTTTGGTCCTCTCTTGTATATATTCTAAGCAGTACTTTAGATGAAAAATTTATAGATTTAAGTATAACGGCAATGGCGTTGCCCGTTGCGTTAGGTACTTGCGTTTCTTACGGTTCAAGTGCGCTTTTTAAGCTTATCGGCAATTATTTGTACTCGTTTTTATTGGGAGCGATTGCGCCTTTAATTGTCGTTGTAATATGGCTTTTTTCTTACGATAAATTAACGGAAAACGCAAAAAATAGGCGGAATGCCGAAAAGCAGAACAAATCTTCCGAATTAAATAATAATGAGGACGAATCCAACGCTCATATGAAAAAAAAGAAAATTGCCGCTTCTGTATTATTTTTGTTTATAATAATCGGTTTGTTTGCCGTGGCTAACAACTTGATAAAAGACGGCTTAAATACTTGGGTTCCCAGCATATTAAAAGAATCGTATGGTTTCGATGAAAGTTTATCGATGATTTTAACACTCGTTTTACCCGTTTTCGGAATGTTCGGCGCAGTCTTAAGCGTCTTTATGAATAGAAAGATTATTAAGGATTTCGTGCTTTTAGACGGATTGTTTTATTTATTAACATCGCTGTTTTTGGGCTTAATTATATTGGCTCTCGTGTTAAAATGGAGTGCAGTGTTTATAGTCGTATTCTTCGGAATAATCTCGCTTTTGGCTCACTCAATAAACTGTTTGAATACTGCGGTCGCTCCGTTAAAAATGCGTGATAGTTTTAATTCGGGTACGGTTGCGGGTATTTTTAACGGCTGTGCTTACGCCGGTAGCGCTATAAGTGGCTATGCTCTCGGCTCTTTAAAAGATGCAACGAACGGATGGATTGCTGTATTTTGGTTATTGTTTGGTATCTCTGTTTTTTCTTCTTTGCTAACGGTTGTTTATACCGGTTATAATTCAATCAATACAAAGCTTGCGAAAAAACAATAATTACTTTTTCGCCGATTAAAGCAACAAACATTTAATGAAAACAAATTAAAATACGTCTACGGTGTTTTTGCCGTCGGCGTTTTTTTATACGATAAAAAAATCGACAGATAAAAATCGCGTTAAAAAATTCGGCATTGCAATTAGACTTCTACTGATAGGAGAGTTTGTTTTTACTTTAGGGAGAGTGTTGTTTTTCTTAAGTAGAGAAGGTTATGATATAAATAGATAGAAAAAATCGCCGGTGTAGAGCAAAAAAAAATTACGTAGAGATTTTTTCCTTTACAAAAGCTTGCGCTTTTTGATAAAATGAGCTCGTTGTTTTGAGTAGCAAAACTAGTTGAAGGATTTTACGAAAATAAATAATGAAAAAAGGTAAATTAAAAAAGCACAAGTTTGGTAAACAAAACGCCGAGCGTAACCACGGAAGACAAAAAATTGTTTATTACGCAGACGAATTAAACGACGAATTTTCTACTGCCGTTATCGAGGCGAAAAAAATAGACGGCAAATATCGATATGTTCGTGACGGTTTTTTTGCGCGTGTTTTTTCTTTCATAATTTACCGATTGCTTTTTATGCCGGTATCTTATTTGATAATCAAGATAAAATACGGCTTTAAGATTAAAAACAAGAGCGTATTAAAGCATCAAAAGGGCGGATATTTTATTTATGCAAACCATACTTCCGCGGGATGCGATCCGTTTATTCCCACGTTCGTGGCTTTTCCGAAAAAAATTTACGTTATAGTTCATGCGGCAAACGTTTCGATGCCTATTCTCGGTAAAATTAATCCGTATTTAGGAGCGATTCCTTTGCCTGACGACGCTGAGGCGACTCGTTCGTTTTTATCGACGATAAAAAAACGAATAGGTCAAAATAAAGCAATTTGTATTTATCCCGAGGCTCATATATGGCCGTATTGCACGATGATACGAAATTTTAAATCGTCGTCGTTTAGATATCCGGTGCAAACAGGGACTCCTGTTTTTTGTTTTACAAACGTTTATACGAAGCGGCGTTTTTTTAAAACTCCTAAAATAACGGCGTATATCGACGGACCGTTTTATCCGGACTTAAAGCTATCGGTTCCCGATGCTAAAGAAAAACTGCGAAACGAAGTATATTTAGCAATGAAAAAACGTAGTGAATTATCTGATTACGACGGTGTAGTCTACATTAAAAAAGAAAAAGAGGAAGACAAAAAATGATAAATTTGCTTTTTGCTGGCAATAATAAAGTTTTTGACGGAGTATTAACATGTTTGCTTTCTATAATTAAGCGCGCTAAAAATAACGAAGAGCTAAACGTTTATATTTTTACGATGGATATATCTCGAATTAAGTCGGATTATGCGCCTATTAAGGACGAGCAAATAAGCTTTTTGAATAAAACGCTGAAAAGTTATAATGAGAAAAGTCGCGTTATCAAAATCGATGTCGGTGAAAACTACGAAAACGAGTTTGCTTATTGCCCGAACGAAGATGCATATTGCTCGCCGTATACGCTTTTGAGGCTTTTTGCCGATGAATTCGATTTTATTCCCGATAAACTTTTATACCTAGACGCCGATATTATGTTTAACAAAGATATTCGCCTTTTATACGATTTAGACGTGTCTGACGTTGAATACGCCGCCGCGCGTGATAGATATGGCAAAATTTTGGTCAATCCCAATTATATCAATGCCGGCGTTTTATTGCTTAACATGAAAAAAATTCGCGAAACACGGTTATTTTTTAAGGCGCGCAGGTTGATTTGCGAAAAGAAACTGCCGTTTGCCGATCAAAGCGCGATAATTCGTAATACTACTAGTAAAATTGTTTTGCCGCAAAAATTTAACGACCAAAAAAACTTAAAAAAGAATACGGTTGTTCGGCATTTTAGTCGGCGACTTTTCTATTTTCCGTATCCTAGGATAGAAAACGTTAAGCAATGGCAAATCGAAAGAGTGAAAAAGTTGTTTAAATATACCGAATTCGACGATATTTACGATGAGTATTTAAATTTAAAGAATAAATTCGAAAAAGAAGAGGTCAGATGAAATGGATGATTTAAAAACAAAAAACGCAAAGAGAATAATACCTGTTTTTTACGCATGCGACGACGATTTTATTAAATATGCCGCAGTGTCGCTTTGTTCGATAATGCAAAACGCATCACCTAACGATTATTACGTTTTTCATTTTTTAGTAACTACGGTAACCGAATCCTATAAAAGCACCGTGCTTTCGATGGCATCGGATAATTGCGAAATAATATTTGATAACGTTGAGCCATGCCTAAAAGAGCTTTCAAAGAATTTGCCTTTGCGCGATTATTTTTCGAAAACGACTTATTACAGATTGTTTATAGCAGACATGTTTCCGCAGTATGATAAAGCAATTTATATCGACGGCGATACAATTGTAAAAGGTGATTTGGGTGAGCTTTTTTCGATAAGTTTAAAAGATAATTATTTAGGAGCCGTACCGGAAAGGGTTATGCGAGTCGACGACGTTTTCGGCAATTACGTAGAAAACGTGCTCGGGATAGACAGATATGCATATTTTAACGCCGGAGTTTTGCTTTTGGATTGCAAAAAACTTCGCGAAAATAAAATTTTAGAAAAATTCGGAAAATTGCTTTCTGTTTATGATTTTTTAGTTACTCAAGACGAAGATTATTTAAATATTCTTTGTAAGGATAGGGTTTTACTTCTTTCTTCGGAGTGGAACGCGGAGGTTTATTTCGGATTGCCCATCGAAAAAGAAAAAGCAAAAATATTGCATTTCATAATGTCTGCAAAGCCTTGGAGAGGCGGTGCCCCTGAATATGCCGATTCGTTTTGGCATTATGCAAAATTAACGGATTTTTATGATTTGATCGTTGAAGAAAGCAAGACTTGCGATATTCAGGCTCTCGCGCAAAAAAACGAGGAATCGCTTAAACGATTGAAAAGTTTAGCCGAAAGCGAAATATTAAGAGAGGATAATTATTTAAAACTTTTACGCAAAAAACAAAATAGCGAGCGCGTTGAGATATTAAATAAAATTGCTTTGCTCGAAAAAAACGGTATTTTCGATAAAGACGTAGAAAACGATCCTCCTACGATTCCGCTCAAAAAAAGCGTTGATTATGCGCAGAAAAAAACGATTAGTAAAATAAAATCAAAAATGGCGTTCGGCGCGGCGCGGAAATATTTAAACAATCTTTTAAAAAGCGAAAAAATGATTATAAAAGATATAATAGGCGTTGAAAATTTAAGATCCGTAGAGGGCGGCGCTATATTAACTTGTAATCATTTTAATGCTTACGATAGTTTTGCCATGCAGGTTGCATACGAAACTTGCGATACTAAAAAACATAAATTTTTCAGAGTTATAAGAGAGGGAAATTACACGAGTTTTAATGGTTTTTTCGGATATTTAATGAGAAATTGCAACACGCTTCCGCTCTGCTCGGACGTTGGCAAAATGAAAGAGTTTTACGACGGAGTAGGCGAGATTTTAAAAAATAACGGTTTTATATTGATTTATGCCGAACAAAGCATGTGGTGGAATTACCGCAAACCTAAGCCATTAAAAAAGGGCGCATTTTCTTTAGCTTGCGCGAACGGCGCGCCCGTTGTCCCTTGTTTTATAACCATGCGCGACGGCGATAAAATAGGTGATGACGGTTTTTACGTTCAAGAATATACGATTCACATCTCGACCCCGATTTATCCCGACGAGCATTTGTCTAAAGGCGAAAACGTAAAAAATATGATGCAAAAAAATGAAAATGTTTGGAAAGAAATTTACGAAAGAGAATACGGAATACCGTTAAAATACGCTTGCGGTAATTGACGATTAAAAAAACGCGGAGCTAAAGCTTTTTTGTTTTTCTCCGCGATTTTATTTGACAATAAAATGAATGAGGTGTATAATCTATAAAAAATTTAGGCAGAGTAGTGCGAAAAGCGTTAAGTATCGTCGGACGGGATGTTGACGACGGGCGAAGGCTAAATAGCCGCGACTTTTCGGCGCATCCGGAATGCCGAGCGCTTTTTGCGCACAGTGTTTTGAGCTCTACCTTTAAGAGGTAGTTTTTTTATGCAAAAAAATAATTTTAATGCAAGTGCAAGTAAAAATCTCGAGGGAAACTCTTTTCAAAAAAACAAAATCGATTTAATTTTCTCGCAAAAAATGCGCAGTATGTCTGCGGGTAAGCGCGTTGCTTTTATAGCAGTTTTTGCTGCGTTATCAGTCGTTGCGAATACTTTTTTAGAAATTAGAATATTTGATATTCAATATTCGCTAACGATATTTGTATCCGTAATAATAGGAGTTGTTTTAGGACCTGTTGCCGGTTTTGCTTCGTCGTTTATCGGCGATTTGGCAGGGTACGTTTTTAATTCTTGGGGGCAACTATATATGCCGTGGGTGGGATTTTCTACGGCGACTCTCTCTTTTTTAGCCGGATTTATCAATGCGGCATTTCATAAAACCTCTAAAAAATCCGCAATTTATCTTAAATACGTAATTATTTGCGTACTTAGCTTGTTTGTGTGTACGATAGCGATAAACAGCACCGGTTTTTACTTTTTTAATAAAAGTAGCGGTTTTTCGACTGCGGTTTTAAATTACGTTGCCGAAAAATTTGGCGGAAAGGTTAGTTATTTTTCTTACGTTTGTTATAGGCTGTTTTTTAAAGGACAAATATTAAACAATGTGGTTAATTACGCGCTTTTATTTGTAATTCAGCCCATTTTTCGTTCTGTTCCGATGCTTAAAGATTTTTTCAGTTAGAATGCTTAATTTTAAAAGCTTTTATGATTTATTCGTTTGAGTTTTTGTTGCCTTGCGGATAACGCAGGGTATTTTTTTATCTGAAAAAAGTTTGCGACGCAAAGCGTTAAAAACAAGCAAACCATGGTAACTCCGCTCGATATGCAAAAGGCGAACCATTCGGGCAAAAAGTTTTTTAGTGTATTAAATGAAAACGCACATAATAGCACGGCAGGTAAGGAACATAACGTTCCTTTTAAAAGTTTTGACTTAAATGCGAGCTTTTTGCAACAGATTTTTTGTAAAAGTCTTACGTTTAAAATCGCAGTCGTGCAATAATTAAAAAGATATCCGATTATAAGCGAGTAATTGCCGAAATATGGCGGTAAAAGCCAAATCGATAATATCAAAAACGCACTGCCTATCGAAAAATACAAAAGAGTGCGGCGCTCCATTCCCATAGAATTTAGCAAACTGTTTGAAATCATTGTAATGCTCATTGGCAACATGATAGGCGCGGCAAAACTCAAATACGTGCCCGAAAGTTCGTTGCCGTAAACGAAATCGCCTATAAATTTTCCGGTTCCGCAAAAAACGGGGATAATAAAAAGAGCAATTCCGGCAGAATACAAAAGTGCTTTTTCTACGTTGTTTTGAAGGCTTAAATTTTGTTTTTTATAAAAATTTTCTGCAAGTTCCGGCACCAAAACGAGCGATAACGAGCCAATTATCGTAGAAGGTGTGAACAAAAGCGGCATTGTCATTCCGCTGATAACACCGAAGCTTGAAATTGCCTCGCTTTTATCCATTCCGCTAGAAATCAAGGCAGCGGGCAATATCAGCGCAATCAAAAGTCCGCCTACTGAGGTCGCCGTTCGCATTAAAGTTATGGGTGTGCTGGAAATTATGAGTGGCTTAAGTTTTTGTAATGGATTTTTAAGTCTTCCGCCTCTAAAAAAGAACGCGATACTCGCCGCCGTGAATGAAAAAATATAAGAAATTAAAACCGCGATAGCTGCCGCTTTTGCTTTATCGTAGGCTGTTTTTTGCGCTAAAACTAAAAACGTTCCCGCAAGAATCATAATCGCTTCTTCGCCGAGCTCTATTACGGAATAAGTGTAGAAATATTTTCTTCCCCAAAAAAAGCCGCGAATTACCGCATAAAGAGAAGTCAAAAATACTCCGGGTAAAATAATTAAAAATAAATTGACGGAGCGGTCGTCGGCAAATAAAAAACCGAGATGATTTCTCAATAAAAATAAAATTATTATAAACGGTAGACACGTTATCGCTGTGGCAAGTAGTCCCGCCGTTACGGTAGCCGACTCTGCCGAGTTCTTTTTTGCTGCTCGCTCTTTAATCATAAGGCGCGAAACGGTTATCGGTATTCCGGAAGCCGAAACCGTCATAAGCATGCCGACTACCGAAAGCGCTATTTGGTAAAGACCGAGTCCTTCGGCACCTATCGCGCGCGACAAAAATATTCTATATAAAAAACCGAGTCCGCGTTCCGCACAAGAAAAAATCGTTACGGCAATTACCGTTTTAGTTAATTTTTTTATGATAAATCGCTCCTTTATAATTATTTTTTAAATGCGAATCAAGTATTCGTCATATTTTTTTACACGATAAAATATATTCCTAATATGAAAAAGTTAGTATATTTATTCGAACAAAAAGAAGCCGATTTTTGCGATTTTTTTAGTTATGACAAAAACGAATGTCCTTCGTCTGAAAAAGAGGGCTTTATTTACAGGGTTGAAGAATGTGACGATTTAGAAAAAATCGCCTTAAAATTTAATTGTCCGCCTTCGGTTATCATCGCCGACAATTTTCTCGATGGTCAGGTTTCGGCGGGTGAGCTTTTATATGTGGAGAGAAAAGAAAAGGCGCTTTATCGAATTCGTCCGCAAGACGATTTATCTTTTTTAACCGAAATTTCAGGGCTTAGCGTGGCTGAACTATTAAGCGTTAATAAAGTAACCTTTTTTTATCCATGGCAGTTAATATCGCTGAGCTGAAAATTTTTTTAAATTGTAAACTTTTTGCCGTGCAGATAAGCATCATAAAACGAATTTAATTTTTGACGTAAACGACGAAGTTGGTTATAAAAACTTCGCCGTTTTTTGCGTTTTGATAAAAAAGTGGCGTTTTTTATAAAATTAAGGCAATAAATTATCAGAAAAATATCTTATATTCTTGAAAAAAAACACAATATATGGTATAATCGATTGGAACGAACACAATCGAAGGGGGTATTCGGCGTTGAAAGGCGAATACAAATCATCTGATATAAAAATTCTTGAAGGGCTCGATGCGGTAAGGCTTCGTCCCGGAATGTATATAGGTTCTACAGGCGTGCGCGGCTTGCATCACCTGTTGTGGGAAATTGTCGATAACGCAATTGACGAAGCGGCAAACGGCTTTGCAAAAGTCGTTACGGTAAGGCTTTATCCTGACGGTTCTGCTTCGGTTGAAGACGACGGACGCGGAATTCCTACCGATATTCACCCCAAGGCTAAAGTTTCGGGCGTAGAAGTAGTATTTACGCAACTACATGCCGGCGGTAAATTCGATAACGAAAACTATAGCTATTCGGGAGGTTTGCACGGAGTCGGCGCTTCGGTTACAAATGCGCTTTCAGAATGGCTTAAAGTCGAAGTTTATAAAAACAAAACGACTTTTGCAATGGAGTTTTCTTCCTATAAAGATAAAAAGACGGGGAAAGTTTTGTCCGGTATTCCGAAGGCTCCGCTTTCGGATATT
The DNA here is from genome assembly GCA_964452295.1 of uncultured Acidiphilium sp. Classification (GTDB taxonomy): domain Bacteria; phylum Bacillota; class Clostridia; order Christensenellales; family Borkfalkiaceae; genus HGM11416. The sequence goes on along the minus strand of CAYVKZ010000004.1, from coordinate 61,451 downwards.
AAGAAAAAAACGTCTAAGCGCGGAACTTTCGTTCGTTTTAAACCCGACGCCACCGTTTTCGAAGCGACCGAGTTTAACGCAGAAACGATTGCTAAGCGTTTAAAGGAACTAGCCTTTTTAAATAAAGGCGTAAAAATCGATTTTTACGACGAGCGAAACAAGGCTGCTGTTATTGAAAAACATTATTCTTACGACGGCGGAATAAGGGATTTCGTTTTATATATAAACGAAGGTAAATCCTCGCTTTATTCGGAACCGCTTTATGCAAGTACCGAACGCGACGGTATAAAAATCGAATTCGCGATTCAGCATACCGATGCTTACACGGAAAGTCTTTTCTCCTTTGTTAATAATATACCGACGGGCGAGGGCGGCATGCACGAAACCGGTTTTAAGTCGGCTTTAACGCGCGTGCTAAACGATTACGCTCGCGAATCTGGTGCGCTAAAAGGAAAAGACGATAATTTTATCGGTGACGATTTTCGCGAGGGATTAACTGCAATTTTGTCTATAAAGATGAAAAACGTGCAGTTTGAAGGTCAAACGAAAACAAAACTCGGCAACCCCGAAGCTCGCGTGGCAGTCGAAAATGCTACGGTAGACGAGCTTAATAAACTTCTTCGCGATAAAAAGAAATATTCAAAAATTTTTGACGCGATGATTCAAAAGGCTCAAAGCGCCGCTAAAGTCAGGCTTGCGGAGCGTCGAGCAAAAGAGATTGCTCGCGCAAAAAACGGAGCCGATGCAATGAGGCTTGTCGGCAAACTTGCTTCTTGTTCTTCGCGTAAAGCCGAGCTTAACGAGTTGTTTATCGTTGAGGGTGATTCGGCAGGCGGAAGCGCAAAACAGGGTAGAGATCGTCAGCATCAAGCGATATTACCCCTTCGCGGAAAACCGCTGAATGCCGAAAAAAAGCGTATAGACGAAGTTTTGAAAAACGAAGAAATTTGCACCATAATAAGTGCACTCGGTACCGGTATAGGCAGCGATTTTACGCTTAAAAATTTAAACTTTCACAAAGTTATAATTTTATCGGATGCCGACCAAGACGGCGCGCATATTCGCGCGATTTTGCTTACCTTCTTCTTTAGGTATATGAAAGAGCTTATTCAAGAAGGGCACGTATATATCGGAATGCCTCCGCTTTATAAGGTCTATAAGCGCGACGTTATCGAATATGCTTACGACGATACGGAGCTTCAGCAAAAAATCGATAAGGTGGGCAAAGGTTATTCGCTTCAGCGATATAAAGGACTTGGCGAAATGAATCCCGATCAGTTGTGGGATACTACGATGAATCCGCAAACGCGGATGCTTATGCAAGTTACGCTTGAAGATGCTGCCGAGGCTGAAAAAATGATAACTACGCTTATGGGCGATAGTATAGAAGAGCGTAAGCGTTATATTTCCGAATACGTAGATTTCAATAAAGAGGATACGTTTAAAAACCGAGTTAAACTCGATTGATTTTAGATTTTTTTTGTCGTTTTGCTTAGGCAAAATTCTAATTTGCCGTGACATTGGTTGTATTTTAGCAGGTAAATAATGGATATAGTTGAAAGAAAGGACAATATTATAACCGATTCGCTCGAGAAGGTTTTGCCAAAGTGCATGTTGCCTTATGCGGAATATGTTATTTTAGATAGGGCGTTACCACGCGTAGAGGACGGATTAAAGCCCGTTCAACGTCGTATTTTGTATTCGATGTTCGATCAGGGAATGACTCCCGACAAGGATTTTAAAAAGAGTGCGCGCGTAGTAGGCGATTGCCTTGCAAAATACCATCCGCATGGAGACACTTCCGTTTACGATGCAATGGTAAGGCTCGCTCAGCCGTTTAATATGCGCGCTATGCTCGTTGAAGGTCACGGAAATTTTGGTTCGGTCGACGGCGACGGTGCCGCTGCAATGCGTTACACAGAGGTTAAACTTCAACCTCTTGCGTTAGAACTTTTGCGCGACTTAGATAAAAATACGGTCGATTGGGATTTAAATTTCGACGATTCTTTAAAAGAACCCGCAACTCTTCCGGGGCGTTATCCGAATTTGTTGGTAAACGGAGCGTCGGGAATAGCCGTAGGATTAGCTACGAATATTCCGCCTCATAACTTAGCTGAAGTTATAGATGGCGCTTGCGCCGTTATAGACAATCCGAAAATTAAACTTTGCGACCTTATGAAAATAATTAAAGGTCCCGATTTTCCGACTGGCGGTTATATAGTTGGCGGCGAAGGTCTTGAAAAGGCTTACGCAACCGGCAAAGGCAAAATCGTTATACAGTCTAAAATGAACGTCGAGCAAGACGGTGGCAAAAAGAGTATTGTCATTACCGAGATGCCTTATCAAACTAATAAGGCGGCTTTACTTTGCAAAATTTCCGACCTTTGCGAAAAAGAAAAAGATATTTTAGGCGGCGTTGCGGAAGTTTGCGATGAATCCGACCGAAAAGGTATGCGCGCGGTAATTAAGCTCAAAAAAGATGCGGATGCCGATAAAATTATCGCCTATCTTAATAAGACTACCGGACTTCAAACCAGCTTTGGAATAAATATGGTTGCGATAGCCAACGGCAAGCCTCAGCAAATGGGCCTTATTGATATTTTAAATTATTACGTAGAATATCAAAGGACCGTAGTCTTGCGCAGAACTAAATTTGATTTAGACAGGGCAAAAGAGCGCGCGCATATATTAGAAGGCTTGATAATTGCCGTTACTAATATTGATGAAGTTATTAAAATTATCAAAAATTCACCCGATACTTCTGCGGCTCGGCAAAATTTGCGTACTCGTTTTAAACTTTCTGAAAAACAAGCACAAGCGATTTTAGATTTAAGATTGGCAAGGCTTACTAAGTTGGAAGTTAACAACTTAAAACAAGAATTAGCCGAATTAAAAAAGAAAATAGAAGAATTACAAGCCATTGCAGATAGTAAAAAATTGCAAATGAAGCTTGTAAAAAGCGAAATGCTCGAAATTAAAAAGAAATATCGTGACGAGCGTCGTTCAAAAATAGTAGGAGCAATAGACGAAATAACCGTTGCAAAATTCGACGATGTAAAACCTGTTGAAGATTTTGCCGTGGGGTACTGCGCAAACGGATTAATAAGAAAAATTAAATATTCCTCGTTTAAGCGAATTTTAACCGAAACGGAGCCGAACAAAAAGGAACTATTTAATTTCGTTTGCAAGGCAAACAGCGTTCAAACCGTATTAACGTTTACAAATTTCGGTAATTGTTATAAAATCGATATGGAGCTTTTACCCGAATCGAAGGGGGCTTTTGCTGCCGGCGTTAGATTTGATCAGTTGTTTAAAAACGTCGGGAACGAAAAACCGGTCGCAATGTTTACGCTCCCCGAAGATGCTTGCTTAGACGGCAGACTTTTGTTCTTTACTAAGCAAGGATACGTAAAACTTACTGCGGCTAGCGAATATAATCTTCAAAAAAATATTTATCAGGCAATCAAACTTAAAGAGGGCGACGAATTATTGTCTGTTAAAAAAGAAACCGAGGGTAGTTCCTTGTTCTTCGCTACAGCGCGCGGTATGTGTTTGTACGCGGAGGGTGCGATACCCGAGCAAGGCAGGGTTGCCGGCGGAGTTAAGGGCATACTTGTTGCCGAGGGCGACGAGCTTGTTTATGCCGCTCAAACCGTAGATGATTTCAATAACGAAGTTTTCGTAGGAACTACGAAAGGTTTGTTTAAACGCGTGCTTCTGGGTACAATCGACAAGCTTGCCAGAGCCAGAAAAGGCAGCAAATTAATTGATGTAACTCATGAAGAAACCGTAATTTTCGTTCAGCTGATAGCGAACGGTGAAAAAACGGAATTCGGCATTATAGATCAATCCGGTACTATTTATTATTCGGATAACTCAGTTTTAACTAGGGAATCGAGAAGAGGAACTAAGGGTAAAGTTATTCCGAATATCGGCGCGTGCCAGCCGGAGCAGGTGTTCGTCATCGCCAGGCAACTGTAATCTCCCTGCCGATTATGACAATTTAATAGAAAGTCGCGCAAGCGAAATAAGCTCAAATAAAGGCAGAGCCGTTGCAAGCGCGCAAATACGCGAAGATAAAACCGAAAATGATAAAAAGGCGACCATCTCGCAGGTTGAATACTCTAATCTTGGCGGAGAAGCTTTGCAATTGTCGTTTTTTGACGAAAAATCAGTCTCTCAATCCGACGTTAATGAATTTGTCGGTCAAGATAAATCGATGCCGTCGGATTTTGAGAAACGTAATAACGATAAAAAAACTGACGAAGTCGAATTCGTAGGTTTTTCGACCGGAGACGAAGAGCTTGATTTGTTAATAAACGGCAAAAGTACTCAAGATGTAGAGCCAATAAACAAACAAGCTGTGATTAACGAGCGTCTTGATAACGCAAACGACGTTTTGAGTACTTCGGTTGAAAAAGTCGATGCAGATAGCAAAAAAACTGCGGGTGAATTTGAAGCCGATGATGACGATTATTCGTATTATGGAAGAATAAAGCCGATTGCCGAAAATTCGGGCAAAATCGAAAAAACAAGCGAAAACGAAAAATCGGCTATATCTAAATCCGAAAACGGTGCCGAAAATTTCGTTAAAGCCGAAGTCGTTTCCGATAAAAATGTTGAAAAAATTAATGATTTTTATTTGATTGAACAATCTTTATCGTCGATTAAAAACGCTGTTTTTACTATCATTGAAGAGATTGAATTGCTTGTCCGGAATGTCTATAACGATATTTTTAAAAATAATCCGTCGTTTAGGCATTCGCTTGAAAGTGTTTTAATTAATCTAGAAGAATATCTTCAAGCATTGTTGCTTTCAAGCATGCTGGAAAGCGGTGTAAAATATGAAAAATTCCCCGGGTTTGTTTACGAAATATTACCGCGAGGTGATATTTTTAAAGGTGTAAACGACGAATTAGCGGCAAAAATAAAAATTGCTTCGGTTTTAAAAATGCAGCCGTTAGGCGCTTTAATGCTTGCGGCGGTAGACGTTGCGATGGGGAAAAACGAAACAAAAAAACTTATTGACGGAATTTATAACATATATGCTATTTGCATTTCGGCAATAAATAGAAAAACTCTTGCGAAGGACGAGATATTGTTTAACCTGATAACTTTTGCAAAAAATCAAGGAGTAAATATATAGAATAATGACGAAAGAATGCTATAGAATTTCGCTGACGGGCGATTTAGGAAGCGGTAAATCAACCGTCGGAAAAATACTTGCAGATAAACTCGGCATAGAAAAATTTACGATCGGTACAGCACAACGCGAACTCGCGGAAAAAATGGGAATGACGCCCGTTGAGCTTAATCGATATATGGAAGATAAGCCTGAAATGGATCTGGTTTTCGACGATTGGCAAAAATCTTTCGAAAATAGAGAAGGTTCGTTTATAATCGATTCGCGCTTAGGATTCTTTTTTGTTCCGTCAACATTTGGTTGTTATTTAAAAATCGGCGTTAAAGAATCGGCAAGGCGTATTATTAACGCGGAAAGAAAAGAAGAACAATACGACTCTTTCGATGATGCAGTTATGAAAATAACCGAACGCAGGGCGAGCGAGAGGGCGAGGTTTATTAAGTTTTACGGCGTGGATATTTTGGATGAAAAAAATTACGATTTTATTATCGATACAACAAGTCTATCGCCAAACGAAGTTGCCGAAAAAATAATAGCGGCATATAGAAATAAAAAGTAAAATTAGGCATTACATGCTAGTTTTTTAAAATTTTTACGTCACGCGTAATATAAAATCAGTTAAATTAACGGAGGCAAAACATGCATTGGGCAGAAAAAATTGCAAGAGATATTATCGAAAGAAATCCAAATAAAGACGAGTACGTTTGTGCGGCGGGTATAAGCCCCTCGGGTTCCGTGCATATCGGAAACTTTCGCGACGTAGCTACGAGTTATTATGTAGTGCGAGCGCTTAGAAAATTAGGTAAAAACGCAAGGTTGCTTTTTTCTTGGGATGAGTTCGATAGATTAAGAAAAGTTCCTTCTAACATAGCGAAAATAACCGAGAATTTTGAAAGGTATCTCGGTATGCCTTACGCCGAAATTCCCGATCCGCATGGAGTTTATTCTTCTTATGCCGAATACAACGAAAAAGAATTCGAAAATTCGCTTGAAGAATTGGGAATTGACGTTGACTATAGGTATCAAGCCAAAAATTATAAAGAAGGTGCTTACGTTGAAGGTATTATTTTTGCGCTTAAAAAACGCAAAGAAATTTATGACGTTTTAATGAAGTATAAAACGCAGGACGAAAACGAAGACGACCGTGAAAAATATGCCCCGGTTAACGTTTATTGTTCCGAATGCGGTAAGGACGTAACTGAGGTTTTATCCGTGTCTGAAGACGGAGAAGAACTCACTTATCGTTGTAAGCTTTGCGGTAAAACAGAAACCGTTCGTATTCGCGACTATCATAGAATTAAACTCGTTTGGAAGGTCGATTGGCCAATGCGTTGGGGGGTAGAAGGCGTTGATTTCGAACCGGGCGGAATAGATCACGCTGCGGCTAGCGGTAGTTATGTCGTCGCCAGCGATGTAGCAAAAAACGTGTTAGGCGTTACGCCGCCGCTTTTTCAAGGGTACGGATGGCTTTCGATTGCAGGGCTTGGCGATATGCATTCGTCGACCGGCAATAATATAACGCCCGCTGAGGTTTTAAAGGTTTACGAGCCCGATATGATTCGTTGGCTTTTTGCAAAATATGCGCCGGAAGCAGGTTTTGCATTTAATTTTGACGATACGATTATCAGACATTATAGTGAATTCGATAAAACTTTAGAGGCGTATAAGGCGGGTGAAACCGACGAATATAACACAGCCGTTTTTGATTTATGCATGATGGACGGCAAAAACGCTACCTCAAAAGTTCCGTTCGGAGTGCTTGCGTCAGTTGCTACTATCGTGGATTTCAATCCGCAATCCGTTGCCGAAATATTAAAGAAAGTTGGCGTTGAATTTGGTTCGCTCGATGAAAAACGTTTAGAGCGTGTTAAAAATTGGATTTGTAATCATCAACCTTCTAAGCTTTACAAGTTATTGCCGGAAAAGAACGTTGAATATTATCAAACTATAGGCGAAGAAGAAAAGGACGTTGTTAAAAAACTTTTCGAATATTTAAAAAATGCCGAAACGATCGAAGAAAAGTCTGTTCAAACATTCCTTTATTCGATAATTAACGACGAAACGCTAACTAAAAAAGAAAATATGGCTCGTCAACAAAAATTCTTTAAAGTCTTTTACAATCTTTTGTTTGGTCAAGATATGGGACCGCGCCTCTATTTATTCCTTGCCGCAATCGATAAGGAAAAATACGTTAATTTGTTAGAGTTTTAGTTAAAAAAGATAATTTCAGTTTAAATCTTTTAATAAAAAATCGCTTAAGCAAACAGCCTAAGCGATTTTTTTATCGTTGTTTAATTCTTATTTTATTGTTATCATTTTTATGGTATCCGTGCTGCCGGAGTTTTCGCCCGTTGTGCCGGCTGTAACCACTATGCTGTCGCCTTTTTTAAGAGGTAAAGTATTTTTCGCTACTTTTTCCGCATGATAAAAAAGTACGTCGGTTGAATTAAATCGCTCGCTCATTACGGGGGTTACGCCCCAAGAAAGGGCGAGTTTATACCAAACGGATTTGTCGGTTGCCATGCCGATAATATCCATCGGAGCACGAAAACGCGAAACCATTCTTACGGTTATGCCGGACATGGAAGTGACGACGATTGCTTTTGCTCCGATATCGATAGCCATTCCGCATGTCGCGTGGGAAACGGCGTCGGTTTTGTTTTTTATTTTAAAATGACTATCGTGAAAACGTTGTGCATAATCTACGTGAAGCTCCGTTTCCGTAACTATATCCGACATAGTTTTTACGGTTTCGGCTGGATATTTACCCGCGGCAGATTCTCCCGAAAGCATTACGGCGCTTGTTCCGTCGTAAACGGCGTTGGCAACGTCTGAAATTTCGGCGCGGGTGGGGCGAGGGTTGTGAATCATCGATTCTAACATTTCGGTCGCTGTAATAACTCTCTTGCCTAAAAGTCTGCACTTGGTGATGATATATTTTTGAACGGCAGGAAGTTCGGTAAAGGGAATTTCAACACCTAGGTCGCCTCTGCCGATCATGATGCCTTCACATTCTGCCGATATTTCTTCGATATTATCGATGCCGCTTCTGTTTTCGATTTTTGCGATGATTCCTATATTATCGCCTCCGTTTTTATACAAAAAGTTTTTTAAATCGATAAGATCTTGCGCTCTGGAAACGAAAGACGCGGCAATAAAATCAACTCCGTTTTTAATCCCGAAAAGCAAATCGGCTTTGTCTTGTTCGCTCAAATATTCTTGTCTTAAAGTTTTACCCGGGAAACTCATGCTTTTTCTGTCTGAAAGCTCTCCGCCTATTAAGGTTGTACACTCGATTTCGGTATCGGTTAAATTTTGTACTTTGAACGAAACCAAACCGTTATTAACCAAAATAACATCGCCGACGTTTAAATCGTTTGGTAAACCTTTATAGCTTACGGAAACTATACGTTCGTTGCCTTCGACGTCTCGAGTCGTAAAAGTAAACGGAGCACCGTCGGGCAGATTTATGTGCGAATTTTTAAACGTTTTCAAGCGATATTCGGGACCTTTGGTGTCTAGCATGATTGCAATCGGTAAATTGAGTTTTTCGCGTACCCGTTTAATCATATCGATTTTTGCTTGATGCTCTGCATGTGTTCCGTGCGAAAAATTCAATCTAGCTACGTTTAATCCGTTTTCGCACATTTTCGAAAAGATATTCTCGTCGCTGCTGGCGGGACCTATGGTGCATACGATTTTTGTTTTTCTCATATTGATTTCCCGTTTTTTTATAGTTTTGAGTGCGTTTTTTAAAAAAAGTTTAGTTAAAAATCATCAAATATTATGTTAAAAAGTGTTTAAAATAATTTAGATAAACTTATTTTTACTCGGATTCGATAAAATAAATTTCAAATCCCGCCTCATTATAAATTATAGTGTATTATCGGAATTTTGTCAAGCCGAGACGAGGTAAAATGTTATAAAATTTTATTCTTAAAATAAATAAAAACGAACGTATAAACGAATTGGCTTTTTAGTGCAAAAATTTGATTTTTTTAGAATAAAAAACCATAAAAAAGCAATAATATGCGTATGAAAAAAAGAAGCAATCTGCCCCTTTATGAGGATATGCGCAGAATAGACGAAACTGAAACGTGTTTTTCTACTTTTAATCGCGAGGAGAGTAAAAATTATGAAAAACGAAAATAGTGCCGAACAGGTTTTATCGAAAAATAAAATAATGCCGCAAAAAGAATACTTAAAACTCGTTTCGCGTTTAACTCCGGCTTCAAACGAAAAGCGTAGTTTATTAAATGCATTTTTGGTAGGCGGCTTTATTTGTTCAATTGGACAATTTATTAGATACTTTTTTATGCTTGAATTAAAACTTCAAGGTGACGAATTATCTGCTGCAACGTCGGTAGTATTGATATTCTTCGGGGTTTTACTCACGGGGGTGGGTGTTTACGATAGGATTGGTAAACACGCGGGCGGCGGTTCGATTGTGCCGATAACCGGATTTGCAAATTCAGTTGCGTCGCCGGCTATGGAGTTTTCTCGAGAAGGATATATTTACGGCATGGCCGCTAAAATGTTTGTCGTTGCGGGACCTATTATCGTTTACGGCGTTAGCGCTAGCGTTTTGGTAGGGCTCATTTACTATTTTTTCGGCTTGTGAGTTTTTGTAAAAATCAAATTCGGAGGCATCTGTTTGAATAGAACGTTACTTTTTAAAAATAAACCGAAAATTTTATCAACCGCAACTATTTGCGGACCGAAAGAGAGCGAGGGAAATCTTGGCGATTTTGTCGATGAAAAACTTAGCGACGATTATTTCGGCGAAAAAAGTTTCGAATTAGCCGAAAGAAAAATGCTTACGCGAGTTATCGATATTGCTATTAAAAACAGTAAAAAAGAAGCTCGTGATATAAGCGCGATTATAGCGGGTGATTTATTAAATCAAATAATTTCTGCGTCTTTTTCGGCAAGAGAGTTCGAAACGGGGTTTATCGGTGTGTATAACGCATGTTCGACAATGACTGAAAGTATGTTGATTGCGGCGGCGTTAATAGACGGCGGATATTTGCAAAATGCCGTTTGTGCTACAGCTAGTCATTTTGCTACAGCCGAAAGACAATATCGTTATCCGTTAGAGCAAGGAACAACTCGTCCGGCTCAATCGCAATGGACGGTTACAGGTGCCGGCGCGAACGTGATAGGTTTTGCGCAAAAAGGAATTTCTATTATTTCGGCAACAATCGGGCAGGTTGTGGATTACGGTGTAACCGATGCAAATAATATGGGTGCGGCGATGGCGCCTGCCGTGGCTCACACCTTATTGGATTTTTTTCAATCGCGTAAAAAGTCGCCGTCTGATTATGATATGATATTAACAGGCGATTTGGGTGCTTTGGGCTCTAGATTATTAAAGGAATTGCTTTTTAAAAAAAATATTTGCCTCGATAATCATTTGGATTGTGGTGAGTTAATTTACAATCTAGACGAAACCGAATATCAAGGCGGGAGCGGTGCCGGGTGTAGCGCGGTAGTGTTTAACTCATATATTTATAAGAGAATGCTTAGCGGAAATTATAAAAAAATCTTATTCATTGCAACCGGTGCTCTTTTGTCGACAACGTCGACTCAACAAGGCGAAAGTATTCCTGGAATTGCTCATTTAATTGAACTAGAAAATGATTATGCCTGACATAAAAACCGTAAAAATGCGGCATAATATCTACATATATGCAACAAATTATATTTACTTACGCTAAAGTTTTTTTAGTCGGCGGTTCGATATGCGTGGTGGCACAACTTTTAATAAATTATACTAAAATAACAGCCGGAAAAATATTGGTGTTTTTTATGCTTGGCGGTTTGTTTTTGCAAGCGATTGGAGTATATGGTTATTTGGTGGATTTTGCCGAGAGTGGGGCTACGGTTCCGATTTCCGGGTTCGGTTATTTGCTTGCCAATGGCGCGATTAAAGGCGCAAAAAAAGGTTTGGTCGGTGCACTTACCGGAGGAATGGAAGCCGCAAGTGCCGGAATTACCGCCGCGGTTATATTTAGTTTTATAAACGCCTTGATATTTAAGCCTCGTTCGAAAAGGAATTAATATTTTTAAAATGAAATAAAAAAGGTAGTTGTAAATTAATCGGTTAAAGCGAAAAAACTACAAACGCTTTGCATATATTGTTTATAGGGCGTTTTTTATGCATTGCGATTGCGATTGTTTTGATTGCGAAACGAAAATACGAAAGAGAAAATTTAAACGTAAATTTTTACGTTTAATCGCGCTGTTGTTTGCTTTAATTGTTTACGTTTATTTTTGCGCCGTAAATCTAATTTTTGATTATGCCGGCAAGGATTTTCAATATTACGTTTCTAATTGCAGTTATTATGCGATAAAAAAATGTCTTGAAGACGGTGTTGCTTTTTCCGATTTGTATAGCATACGGAAAAACGAAGCCGGGGAAATTCTCAGTATTGAAACCGATGCTTTTTTAATAAATTACATATCCCAAAAATTAGCGCTCGATTGTTACGATTATTTAAGCGAATACACAGAAAAAGGGGTAGGTGTTCCTTTGGGCGCTTTTAGTGGAATTCGCTTAATTGCGGGGTACGGAAAAAAGATTAACGTTAAGCTTACGCATACTTTATCGGTCGAATGTAAAATTTTGCGCAAGTTTACTACTGCGGGGATAAATCAAACCAGGCAAATTTTATCGGCGGTTATTCATTCGGATATAACGGTTTATTCGCTTTTTAAAAGCAAATATTACGATGGCGATATCGAGGTTGTTTTATGCGATAATATCATAATCGGAAAAGTTCCGGAATTATATTTGGCGGGTGGCGTTTTATCTGGCTTTTCCGCAGGCAGCTAGTAAATATTGCTTGTTAATCTCGAGAAAGAAAATTTTAGTTAGATTAAGAGTAAGTTAAAGATAAACAAAACGGTTCGCTTTGTTCGAGTCGTTTTTTATTTTTGCCGAAAAGTTAGTGTTTTTTAATAAAAAGTGCTTTGAAACAAAGCTTAAAACATTGACATTTGCCTATATTAAAGATATAATAATATAAGATATTTACGCGTCGCGCGTTACGGCTCTTTAACGGATATCGGACATGCTCGGCGGGTTTTTACGTTAATTTATTTGCTTTTGGCAATTTTATTATTCTGTGCGATTTTAGTGCGTAGATTAAACGAATCGAACAATGCTTGTATTTTTTGCCGATTGCAATTTAAGGAGAAGAATGAAAGAAAAAATTAAAGAGCTGTACGAAAAAGCAATAGCAAAAATCAAAACGGCTGACGATGCAAAAACTCTTGACGACGAAAGAGTTGCCCTTATGGGGAAAAACGGGGAAATAACTAGTCTGTTAAAAGGCATGCGCGACGTTTCTCCCGAAGAACGTCCGAAAATTGGGCAATTAGTAAACGATTTGCGCGTTCGGATTGAAAATTATTTAGCCGAAAGAGAAAAAGAAATTAAAGCTCGCGAATTAACGAAAAAGCTTGCTAGCGAGTCATATGACGTAACGATGCCCGGCAAGACTAGCGAATTCGGAGCTATTCACCCTATCAATTTGGTTCGCCGCGAAATCATCGAGGCTTTTTCAGGTATGGGGTTTGAAATTTTCGAAGGACCCGAAATCGAACTCGACGAATATAATTTTCAGCTTTTAAATATTCCGAAAGATCATCCTTCGCGTGATATGCAAGATACTTTTTATATAACCGACAATGTTCTTTTGCGCACGCAAACTTCATCGGGGCAGGCTCGCGTTATGCTCGATAAAAAACCGCCTTTAAAAATATTAAGTCCGGGCAGGGTCTATCGTTCCGACGACGACGCCACGCATAGCCCGATGTTCCATCAAATGGAGGGGCTTGTAGTAGACGAAAACGTCAATCTTTGCGATTTAAAGGGGGCGCTCGAAGCGTTCTTAAAAAAATTGTTTGATGCTGACGTAAAAACGCGTTTCCGTCCTTCGTATTTTCCGTTTACCGAACCTAGCGTAGAGGTTGACGTTTCATGCTTCGAATGCGGAGGCAAGGGCTGCCGTTTATGCAAAGGCACCGGTTGGATTGAGATTTTAGGCGGCGGAATGGTTAATAAGAACGTATTTAAAAACTGCGGAATAGATGCCGAAAAATATCGCGGATTTGCTTTCGGCATAGGTTTAGAGCGTATAGCGATGCTGAAATACGGTATTCCCGATATTCGTTACTTCTTCGATAACGATATAAGATTTTTAAAGCAATTCAAGTAAAAGGCGGTAAATAATTATGAGATTACCTTTAAGTTGGTTAAACGAATACGTAAAAATCGACGATATTCCCGTTGATACATTAAAAGACAAGCTTTTTTCTTGCGGATTCGAAGTAGAAGAAATTATAAAAATAAACGAAAACGTTGAAAAAATAGTCGTTTGTCAGATTAACGCAATCGAGCAGCATCCTAACGCCGATAAGCTTTCGGTTTGCTCGGTAAATGCCGGCGCCTACGGCGAATTGCAAATAGTTACTAACGCAAAAAACATAAAGGTCGGCGATAAAGTTCCCGTGAGTTTGGACGGGGCGGTTCTTGCCGACGGAACAAAAATAAAAAAAGGAAAGCTTCGCGGCGTCGATTCAGACGGAATGTTTTGCGGCGGAGAAGAAATAGGAATAACCGAAGAGTATTACGACGGAGCGGGCGGTGACAGCGTTCTTGTTTTTCATGACGATTTTCCCGTCGGAGCTAACGTCGTTGAGCTTTTAGGGGCAAAAGACGTAGTGTTCGACGTCGCCGTTACGGCAAACAGACCTGATTGTCAAAGTATTTTAGGTTTGGCTCGTGAAGTTGCCGCAATTTTAGAACGCGATTTAAACGAGCCGGATTATTCTTATACCGTTGTAAACGAAGGAGCTGAAAGCCCGGTTTCGGTAAGCGTTACTGCCCCCGATTTGTGCCCGCGTTACATAGCGCGCTACGTTAAAGACGTTAGAATTAAACCTTCGCCGAAGTGGCTTCAAAAACGCTTAGCTTTAATGAATATTCACGCTATAAATACGGTGGTTGACGTTACGAATTACGTACTTTGTGAGTTGGGTCAACCGATGCACGCTTTCGATTTTAATACGCTCGGGGGAAAAAGTATAGTGGTTCGTCGTGCCGAAAACGGCGAAAAAATAACTACTTTAGACGATAAAGAATTTAAATTGTCGTCTGAAAATTTAGTTATTTGCGACGGCGAAAAACCGGTGGCTTTAGCAGGTATTATGGGTGGAAAAAATAGCGGAATATCCGATGATACCGACAAAATTGTTTTTGAATGTGCAAAATTTAAACGCGATAACGTTCGTAAAACTTCGAAAACGTTAGGGCAACGTTCCGATTCTTCCGCTAGGTTCGAAAAGGGCGTCGATTCGTATACGACCGAACGTGCAATGGCAAGGGCGTTACATTTGCTCGAAAGTTTCGATGCGGGCGTTGCTTGCTGTAAATCCGTTGATATATTGAACGAGGACTTAACACCGCAAACCTTTACTGCAAGTTTCAAAAAAATCAACGATATTCTCGGAATCGAAGTTTCTTGCGATAAACAGAAAAAAATACTTGAAAAACTTGGATTTAACCTAGCTGTTTGCAAGGACGGAGATTTGTTTAAAGTCACAGCTCCGCTGTTCCGCGACGACGTTGAGGGTGAAGCCGATCTTGCTGAAGAAATTATTCGTACTTACGGCTACGATCATATCGTGCCCAGACTTTTACCCGAAGCCGCAGTTACTTACGGCGGTCGCAATCCTAAGCAAATAAAAGAAGATAAAACGAAAGACGCGCTTGTTTCGATGGGCTTTTGTGAAACTATTACCTATTCGTTCGTTTCGGAAAAAGACTATGAGACTTTCGGTTTAGATAAAAATGCGCCGGAAAACGCGCATATTAAACTTTTTAATCCGCTAGGCGAAGATATGAGCGTAATGCGGACGACTTTGGTTCCTTCGATGGTTGCAACCGTTTGTCGCAATTTAAATAAGAAAAATTTAAGCGGTAAATTATTCGAATTGGCTAAGGTTTATATTCCCAAAAAACTTCCGATTACCGAGCTTCCCGACGAGCGTTCGCGTTTGGTTTTGACTGAATTCGGCGACGGAGTCGATTTCTTCGACTTAAAAGGCGTGATCGAAGAGCTTTTCTCGGTTTTGAAACTTAAAAACAAAACTGTTTATGTAAAAGGAGAGACTCCGTATTTGCACCTCGGAAGGAACTCAGATATTTTTATCGGCGATAAAAAGTTGGGCGTTATAGGTGAATTACATCCCTTATTCGCCGAAAAATTCGGGGCACAAAGCAGAATTATCGTTGCAGAGCTCGATTTTGATTTAATCCTTGAGTTAAGCGGCTTAAAAATTCAATTTTCGCCTATTTCGAAATTCCCGTCTGTCGAGCGCGATTTGGCTCTTCTCTGTTCGGCTGACGTTACCAATGCGGAAATCGAACAGCTAATTCGCGAGCGCGGCGGCAAAAACTTAACATCGGTAAAAATATTCGACGTTTATACCGGTAGCGGCGTTGAAAGCGGAATGAAGAGCGTTGCGTATAGACTAACTTTCTCTTCGCTTGAAAAAACGTTCGGAGAGGGCGAAATAGATTCGGTTATCAAAAAAATTCTATACAATTTAGATCAGCACGGAATTAAGTTAAGATGAAACCTCGCGTAGAATTGTTAGCGCCTGCCGGGTGCGAAAAAAACTTTTATGCCGCAATAAATAACGGCGCCAATGCCGTATATTTAGGACTCGACGAGTTCTCCGCGCGGAGAAATGCGGACAATTTTACGCTCGAAAGGTTGGCTTTTTTCGTATCTTATGCGCACGCGTTCGATGTAAAGGTTTATGTAGCGGTTAACACTTTAATAAAGCGAGGAGAACTTGAAAAGTTTTTTTCATTGGTAAGCGATGCCGCCGATTGCGGTGTCGATGCTTTTATCGTTCAAGACGTATTTTTAGGCAGACCGCTTAAAAAACTTTTTCCGAATATCGAATTGCATTTAAGCACTCAAGCGGGCGTTTGTAACGAAGCCGGTGCGCGCTTTGCGGTATCGCATGGCTTTACTCGCGTTATTTTGGCAAGAGAAACGCCTATTTTAGAAATAGAAAAAATTTGCAAAATTGCAGATACAGAGGTGTTTGTTCACGGCGCTTTGTGCACTTGTTTTTCGGGTCATTGCTATTTGAGTTCTTTTATCGGCGGAAATAGCGGTAATCGTGGACTATGCAGGCAACCTTGTCGCAAACCGTATAAGTATGAAGGCGAAAATATTAAGGACGAGCTTCGTTATGCGCTTTCGCTTGCCGATTTAAATTTAAGTAAAAAAATCGATAAACTTATCGACGTTGGCGTAAAAAGCTTTAAAATCGAAGGTAGAATGCGCAGTTTTGAATACGTTTGCGCATCATGCGACTTTTATAACGAGCTTTTAAACGGCAACTTCGATTATAAAAAGGCCGAAAATTTAAAACGGGCGTACAATAGGGGCGATTATACGGAAGGTCTTTGCTTTGGTCAAAAAAGCGATCTCATATCCGATAAAATTCAAAATCATTGCGGTAGCTCGGTTGGCACGGTTATTTCTGCAAACGGAAAATATCTAAACGTTGCTTTTAACAAATATACGCCTAAAGCGGACGATTGTTATAAAATTGTTTTTAATAAAAAAGAAAGCGGTAACGCTGTTGCCGTTGCTTGCGAACCTTTACAGAAAAACAAATGTCAACAAAAAAATCAATTTGATTTATCCAACGGTATTGCCATAAGTTATCGCGGTTTTGCCGCACCGGGGGCTTCTTTAAACATAACTAAGGATATTTCTTTATTAGACGGTTATGAAAACGCAAGTAAAAAGACTTTGCAACTCGATGTTTTTTTGAAAGCGAAAATCGGAGAATCTCTGTCGATTGATATAAACGGCAAAACGTTTATTTCCGATTACGTTGTGCAAAACGCTTTAACTTGCGTGACTACAAAAAGTGAAATTAAAGATAATCTTCGAAAAACAGATGTTTATCCGTTTGTAATAACCCCGAAAGTTGAATCGGATAGTAATATATTTATTCGCAAAAAAGCCTTAAACGAGCTTCGATCAAGGGCGTATAGTGAATATTTTTATTCTTTTTCTAGAAACGTAAAAAGAAATAAAATCGCGCATAATACAATTGATTTTAAGAATTTTTACGATTTTAACGAAGCGGCTGATTTTGTTAATGCGAGTGCCAAAAACGTAGCGGTTTTACTTTGCGACGAATATCCGCGCGATGTCTTTTTAAGTTGCGGATTCACTCCGAATTGCGTTGTATATTGTCCGAGCGATTATTCCGATAAAAAAACGTGTAACGAATTTTTAGCGCAAGCACAACGGCATAGCGATGAAATAAAATGCTTTTTATACGTGCCTGCGTTTTATTCGATTGACGACGAAAAACTAATTTCCGAGCTTTCCGAGCCGTTTTTTGGATTATACGTTGAGTCAAGTGCGGGGATTTATCTTTCAAAACGTCTAAAAAAACAAATTTTTAGCGGAATCGAAATGAATATAACCAATCCTCTTTCAGCCGAAGAGTTAACGAGCGAAGACTTATTTGATTATTCTGTTTCAAAAGAGCTTTCTTATTCGGAGACTGAAGAATTGAGTGGCTATAAATTATGTCTTGGCGATATAAAAGTTATGTCGCTACAATATTGTCCGTTCGGAAAAAAATGCATTGATTGTAAACGAAAAAATCTTTTTTATTTGGTCGACGGAGATAAACGGAAATTTAAAGTTAGAAAATATAAACTCTCCTCTTGCAGATTCGAAATATTTAACGAAAGCGAATTAAAAAGTAAAATGCGCTTTGATAAAGAAATTTTTGATTTTTCTGCTTGCTTATCTACTGAAATTTATACTTTGCTTGCCGATTTTTACGGAATAAAGGGCAATTTTTCTCAGAAAAATTCTTACGATAACAAATCTTCGGTTGCAAAAATAAAATACACTTCCGGCAATCTTTTAAACGGAATGAATTAGTAAAGAATAAAGTTTAAGAGAATAAAGTTTGTAATTTTTAATTTAAAGACAGCGAGATTTAATTATGATAGACGATCGCGTTTTAAACGTTTTAGAATATAATAAAATATTAGATTTTTGTGCCGAGAATGCGGTTTTAGAAAGCTCTAAGCAGTTTATTCGCGGTTTAAAGCCCGTAACGGATGTTGACGAGGCTGAGTTTTTACTTAAAAAAACGGCTGAAGCTTATAAACTTTTATACACTTACGGCGTAAGCGGAATTCCTTTCTTCGACGATTTAAACGACGAACTTGAAAGAAGCTCTCGCGGGGCAACTCTTTCTTTTGCCGAACTTTTACGCGTTGCAAGGTTGCTTACTTCATCTCGCATAGTTTATGATTCCGTCGCTTCGGTTTCAGACGAGCAAATAACGGCATTGCGAGCAATTGCAGAAAGCGTTTATTTCGATAAATACTTAGAAGACGAAATAAAAGAAAAGATTCTTTCAGAAGATACGATTAGCGATAATGCAAGTGAAAAATTGGCGGCGATACGCAAAAAAATAAAGAGATTAAACGAGCAAATTCGTGAAAGATTATCTTTTTTAGTGCGAAGCCAAGGCAAGTTTTTGCAAGACGCGATAATCACGATGCGTGGCGATCGTTATGTCGTTCCTGTAAAATCCGAATATAAAGGACAGTTAAAAGGGCTTATCCACGACCAGTCAGCGAGCGGTTCGACGTTGTTTGTTGAACCGGTCGAAGTTTTAGAGATGAATAACGACCTTAAAACTGCAGCTATCGAAGAAAAACTTGAAATCGAAAGGATATTAAGCGAACTAACTCAAAAAGTCGGTCTAGTAGCCGATAGGCTTAAAAATAACATCGATTGCCTTATCGAGTTAGACTCGGCTTATGCAAAAGCGACTTACGCTTACAAAATTCATGCAAAAGCGCCTAAGCTTAATTCAAACGGATATATAAACATAATCGGTGGCAAGCATCCGTTGATTGATGAAAGAAAAGTAGTGCCGATAACTCTTTCGCTCGGCGCAAAATATAATTATCTTTTAATCACGGGGCCGAACACCGGCGGAAAAACCGTAACTATGAAGTTAGCGGGGTTGTTTTCGTTAATGGCGGCAAGCGGCTTTTATTTGCCTGCTTTAGACGAGTGCAATATATCAATTTTCGATAAGATTTTTTGTGATATCGGAGATGAACAAAGCATCGAGCAAAGTCTTTCGACTTTTTCGTCACATATGAAAAACGTAATCGACGTGGCGAATCGGGTTGATGAAAAAAGTTTAGTATTAATCGATGAAATCGGTGCAGGAACCGATCCCGAAGAGGGTAGCGCGTTAGCTCGCGCTATTTTAGAAAGATTACTCGAACGTGGAAGCTTCGGCATAATAACTACACATTATTCCGCTCTAAAAGAATTTGCATATTCGGATACGCGCATAATGAACTCGTCAATGGATTTCGACGAGCAAACTTTTGCTCCTCTATATAAGTTGAGCGTCGGGATTGCAGGTAGTTCTAATGCAATTAAAATTGCAATGCGGCTTGGACTCAGCGAAGAACTCGTGTCTACGGCAAAAACTTATTTGAGCGAAAATAAAATTTCTTTTGAAAACGTCATAGCCGAGGCGCAATCGGCGAGAAAACAAGCGCAAGAGCAAATTGACGAGTACGAAGCTATAAATAAAGAAAAACGATTAGAGCTTGACGAGCTTTTGGCTGAACGTGCAAAATTCGACAAAGAGCGCGAAAAATTCTTTTTAAATGCAAAAATCGAAAGTAGACGCATTATTAACGAAAGTTTAGAAGAAGCCGACGAATATATCAAGCAAATAAAAGAAATATTCGATAAAGACGAAATCAGTGGCGGCGACGTAATTAGAGCTCGAACATTACGAAACAAACTCGAGGAACAAAAGTATAAGCTCGAAGCCGAGAACGAAGTTAATCTTTCGGATAAACCCATTGACGGTGCAAAAATCAAAGTCGGCGACAGGGTGTTTGTAAATTCGATGAATGCTAACGGCGTGGTCGTCGTCGTTAATCGCAAAAAGCAGACTTGTGAAGTTAACGTAGGCGAAATCAGAGCTCTTTTAAACTTTTCAGATTTGTACGAGCCGCATAAAGAGAAAAAAGAAAAAAATAAAGCGGCTGTTTCGGTTCGTATAGACAGGGCAAATTTTAGTGCAGCCGAAATGCAAATTAACGTGATAGGCAAAAATACCGAAGAAGCATTGGCTGAAACCGAGAATTTTATCGACCGTGCAATAGTGAACAATTTAACCGAAATTAAAATAATACACGGCGTTGGGTTAAAAATTTTAAGTAAGGCGATTCACGAATTTTTACGTAGAAATCCGCACGTTGCGGAATACAGATTCGGCAAATACGGCGAGGGTGAACACGGCGTAACCTTCGTTACTTTAAAATAGCTGGAGCTATTTTAATCGGATGAAAAAAACAAAAAGATAAAGAGATTTTTTATGAGAGATGATTTATTCGAATGCACTGCGGCTCCGCAAAATTTAAAAACTCAAAAAATTTTATATACCGTTTATAATGTTTTTTTTATTATCGGCTGCGTAGTTATCGCTTTATTGTTGTATTTATGCTTAATTTTGGATATATCGGCGATACCGTCGCTATTGATTTTTGCTGCGTTTTTTTTGATTTTTACGTTGGTTTGCTTTTTTATAAAGCGTAGGATGCTTTTATATTTCGATTATACTTACGTTTCGGGGGAAGTTCGAATAGTAAAAGTAATAAGCGGGAAAACTCGCAAAAAATTCATTATTGTTCAGTGTAGAGATATTTATAAAATAGGTAAAGTCGGTAGCGATGCTTTTGAAAAAATTTATGGAACGCCCGGCGTTAAGAAAAAAATCGCTACGCCGAACGGGCTGAATGCGGCAAATCAGTTATATTACATAGCGGCGAAAATCGACGGCGAAAACCTGCTTATCGTATTAGAATGTGAAGAAGCTCTCCTTTCTTACGTTGTAAAATACTCGGGACGCTCTATTGTCGAAGAAAACTATGATAAATAATTTAAACGATTAAAAATGAGTAAAATTTATTTAGATAATGCCGCAACCACGGCTCCGGACTTTGAACTTTTAAACGACGCTTTAGAATTTTTGAAAAACGACGGTTTTTATAATCCTTCGGCACTGTATAAAAGCGCGCGGTCGGTTAAAAATACACTTGAAAACGCAAGGTACGAATTATTAAAAAGCTTTCCAAGCGGCTACGATGCCGTTTTTACTTCTTGCGGTAGCGAGGCGGACGATATGGCAATATTTTCGTTTGCTCGACGAGGCAATGCCGTAACGACGGTTGGCGAACACGCAGCTGTCTATAATACGTTTAGCGAACTTAAAAATCGCGGAGTGCAAACGAAAATCGCTCCTTTAAAACAAAACGGAGCCGTTGACGAAGATAAACTTTTAGAACTAATCGACGAAAAAACGACTTTCGTTTCGGTTATGCATGTAAATAACGAAACCGGTGCTATAAACGACGTTAACTCTATTGCCAAGCGCGTAAAGCAAAAAAATCCTAATGTGATATTTCATAGTGACGGCGTTCAAGCTTTTTTAAAAATTCCTTATAAAATTTCCGCCGATATCGACTTATATTGCGTAAGTGCGCACAAAATTAAGGCGTTGAAAGGTGTCGGCTCGTTGATTTATAAAAAGAATTTGCCTTTAAAACCGCTGATTTTCGGCGGAGGGCAAGAAAAAAAGTTGAGAAGCGGAACCGAAAACGTTTTCGGCATAGACCTATTTGCTCGCTGTATTAAAAAATATTCAAATGTGGTCGAAAATTATGAACGCGCAATATCGCTTAAAAAATCTTTTTTAGCGAAAATAGGCGAGGAGTTCGTGATTTTATCGCAAGGCGAATGTTCTCCGTATATTATAACGATTTCGCTTCCCGGCGTTAAGGCTGAAATTATGCAAAGAGTGCTCGACGATGAGGATGTAATTGTCGGGACAGGTTCTGCTTGTTCTTCAAAAATCGGCACTTCACGCGTTATAAGTGCATGCATAAGCAATAAAAACATTGCCGAAGGCGCGCTCAGAATAAGTTTTTCATTTGATACCGACGAAGCTGATTTGCTTGTAGCCGCCGAAAAAATGTGCGCTTGCGCAAAAAGACTTAAAGCTACGCTAAAATAGTTAAAAAAGTTGTTATAAATAAACTTAATTTAAAAAAATTATGATTTAATTTATTAAATTAAAATTAAACAAATGGCATAAAAAGATAAAAAATATTCCTCGTTTGCTTAAAAGGATAAAAAAATGCAAAAAATAATAATCGTAAGATATTGTGAAATACATTTAAAAGGTAAAAACCGCGGATATTTCGAGCGAATGCTTTTCGATAACATTCGTCGCTCTTTGAGCAATATACATTGCAATGCGGTGCGAATTCCCACTCGTTATTTAATCGAGGATTTTGCCGATGCCGATTATGATGAAATAATTTCCAGATTAAAGAAAATCGGAGGAATTCACTCAATCAGTCCGGCAATTTTGGTTGAAAACGATAAAGAAAAAATTTATGAGGCGGCTTTGTCGCTATGCGTAGATAAAAACGGAACGTTTAAGGTCGAAACGAATCGTGCCGACAAAACTTTCCCGATGCATTCTATCGACGTTTCTCGTGAATTGGGCGGAATAATTTTGCAAAAATTTGCGCCGCATCTTTTGGTTAAGGTTAAAAACCCCGATTTTACGGTAAATATCGATATTAGAGAAAGCGGGGATACACTTGTTTTCAGCGACGTAATTAAAGGTATTGGCGGAATGCCGGTTGGCTCGGCGGGTTGCGGATTGTTGCTTTTGTCCGGCGGTATCGACAGTCCTGTTTCGGGATACATGATGACCAAACGCGGTATGCGTTTAAAAGCGTTGCATTTTCATAGTTATCCTTATACGAGCGACGACGCTAAGCAAAAAGTTATTACTTTAGCAGAAAAGCTTTCTCTTTACAGCGGGGGCATCGATTTGTATGTGGTAAGCGTCACAAAAATACAAGAAGCAATACACGAAAAATGTCCGGAAGAGCTTATGATTACGCTTCTTCGTCGCTTTATGATGAGGATTGCCGAAAAAGTTGCGAATGATCATGGAGCTCAAGCAATTATTACAGGCGAAAGTTTAGGGCAGGTCGCAAGTCAAACGATAGAAAGCTTAACAACCTCAAATGCAGTAGTGAATATGCCTGTTTTAAGACCGCTTATTGCCTTCGATAAGCTCGATATTATCGAAATCGCTCGAAATATCGATACGTATGATACTTCAATTTTACCTTACGAGGATTGTTGTACCGTATTTTTGCCGAAGTTTCCTGCAATTAAACCAAAACTCGAAAAGGTTGAGCATTTTGAACAAGCTTTAGACGTAGACGGGTTAATTGCCGAGGCTTTGAGTTCAATCGAAAAAATTATCGTAAAATAAAACATTCTTTTTAGTAAAAAATAAATCAAAATAAATCGGGGTAAAGATTATGAAATTGAGAAGATTTTCTATAAATGACATAAAAATATTAAGACAATATAAATTCCCCGATAAAAGCGAACTCGAAATTTTAAAGATTATCGACGAATGGAATAAAGAAAATGCCAGCGGAAGATATTTCGAAATGTTTTCGATAGTGCAACGCGATCAACTCGTCGGCGATTTGTCGCTTTTTGAATACGAACCGGGATGCGTTAGCTGTGCTGTCGAAATTTTTACGCCGTTTAAACGCAAAGGTTATGGCAAATTTGCGGTTAATTGCGGACTTGAGCTTGCAAAAAATCGCGGATATGAAGTTGCGGTGGTTCAAGTTTTAAAAAACAGCACCGAAGCATTTAAATTTTTTGAAAACGCAGGTTTTTCTGTGGTCGGTGAGTTTATCAATCCGCACGGTCATGGCGTTTACACTATGAAAAAGTTTATCTAATTTGGTATTAAAATGCTATTTACTATTAAAAGAGTTTTTCCAAAATACAGAAAAATTTAAGGAAAAGTTTTTATTTGCATAAAAAATCGCGTTGCGGGAATAATAATTTATAATCGAAATATCGATAATTTATTATTTAAGGAGTGCGATTTTATCTTTATGAGCAAGAAAAAGAAAAAAGAAAAAGTTAAAAAATTAGACGACGCCTCTTACGGCGAATATATATCGTCTTTAAAAGAGGAAGAACCTCTAGACGGATACAAAGAGTAAATCTTCAATAAAATACTAAAACGGAAGTATATTTGCATTTTTACTGCAAGAAAACTTCCGTTTTTTTATCTAATCATTCTTTATTTTTGTGTAAAATTTTTTAAATTTTAATTCATTTTCTTTTTTTGCTAAAATTTTCACTTTAACGTAATCGTCAAAATAATTAAGTTCGTAAAACTCGGCAAAATCTTTAACGCTTAAAAATGCGCTTAATTCTTTATAAGATAAATCGAATTCTTTTTTAAAAAAGCGAGATGCAAATATTTCTTTTATTTTAAAAACCAAAAGGTCGAATCCCTGTCGGTTTAATGCGGAAATAAAAATGGAATTTTGCGGATAAATAGAAAAATCTTTTAAGCTTTCACATTTATTAAAAACGATTAACCTCGGCGCGTCGGCATTTAATTCATCGAGCATATTCAACGCTGTTTTTAATTGTGTTTCCCAATCGCCTAACGCGTCGCAAACTATTAAGTTTAAGTCGGCGTTAACTGCTGTTTCTAACGTTGATTTAAACGCCTCGATAAGGGTAGTTGGGATGTTTTTAATAAAACCTACTGT
The DNA here is from genome assembly GCA_964452295.1 of uncultured Acidiphilium sp. Lineage (GTDB taxonomy): Bacteria > Bacillota > Clostridia > Christensenellales > Borkfalkiaceae > HGM11416. Next base: position 36,522 of record CAYVKZ010000004.1, on the reverse strand, counting down.
ATCTGCAAGAATTATTTCATATTCACCTAAATTCATTTTTCTTAACGTCGGATCTAATGTCGCAAAAAGTTTGTTTTCAGATAACACGTTGCTCTCGGTTAGCGCATTTAAGAGTGTGGATTTTCCGGTGTTTGTATATCCGACGAGGGCAACGGTTAGGGCGTTGTTCTTTTTTCTACGGTCGGATTGTAAGGCTCGGCGAAGAGTTAATTCATTTAGTTGTTTTTCAAGATAGTTAATTCTTCTTCGAATATGCCGTCTGTCGGTTTCTAATTTACTCTCGCCCGGTCCTCTAGTTCCGATTCCGCCGCCCAGACGAGAAAGCCCTTCGCCTTTGCCTTTTAGCCTGGGATACATATATTTTAGTTGGGCAAGTTCAACTTGAATTTTTCCTTCGGCTGATCTCGCGCTTAAAGCAAAAATATCTAAAATAAGGGTAGTACGATCGATAACTTTAAGTCCATCTAAAGCTTCCGCCATGTTAAGCGTTTGTGAGGGCGTTAATTCTCCGTCGAATACAACAGTTTCTATATCGATCTCGGCGCAGTAGTTTTTAATTTCTTCTAATTTTCCTTTGCCGATATAAGTTGACGGAACAACTTTTAATATCTTATAATTTTCGTGCCCTAAAACAACGGCGTCGGCTGTTTTTAAAAGAGCCTCTATTTCATTAAATTGTTCTTCTTTTATAATTTTTCCTTCATGCGGAATTATAACAAAACAGTTTTCCATAAAATATAAAACCTCTTATTTTATGCGTGTTTTTAAGTGTTTTTATGTTTGACAAAATTTGTGTTTTAATCGGTGTCGTCACGCAATTTAACGTGCTTGATAGCTCCGCGCCTTATATCTTCGCTCATTGCGGCGTAGTGTTTTTTCGTAGTGTTAATATCAGAATGTCCTAAAAAATCCGCTACGACGTATATGTCGCCTGTTTCGCGATATAAATTTGTGCCGAATGTGCTTCGTAATTTATGCGGCGTTATTTTTTTTAACGGCGTTACCACTTTAGCATATTTTTCAACCAAAATCTGAACGTTTCTAACACTTATTCGTTTGTTGCGAATAGACAAGAACATTGCTTTTTCATTTTTATCTAAATCTTTTATTTCGTTTCGATAAGCAATCCAATCGAGTAATGCTCTTTTAACTTCTTCGTTAAAATATAATATGGTTCTATTGCCGCCTTTTCGTGTTACGACAAAACTATCTGTATCAAAAAATATATCGTCGACGTTTAGACCGACTAATTCGCTAATACGAATTCCGGTGCCCAAAAATAGGGTAATAATAGCTACGTCGCGCAGCCGAGTATTTTCGTGATAAGCCTTTTGGCGTTTTGAAAGCCCGTCGGCACTTTCTACCGCGCTTATAAGGTTTGCAACTTCGTCAATTTCTAATCTAATAATTTCTTTATCGTGAATTTTCGGCGTTTTAATTTTAGCTGCCGTGTTCGCCGTAATTCTATCTTTATTAAAAAAGTATTTATAAATTGCTCGTAAGCTTGAAAGTTTGCGTTGTTTTGCTTTGTCGTTGCAGGATAGATTTTTTCCGTCGTGCGTATAATTGGACAGATAACTTAGGTATCTTTCAAGCTGAAAGCTTTCTAGTTTTTCTAAATCTTCTAACGTAATATCTTTAACAGATTTGTTTTTATAAACTTTTTGCGTTAAAAAATCAAAAAAAATGCGCAAGTCGCCTGCATAATTTAAGCGAGTTAAGGGAGATGTATTATTTTCAATTCCGATAAAAAACTCGCTTATAAAGGGCGGCAATTCGTTTAAAATTTGCTCGATCCGTGTCAAGCAACTTATTTTTCTTTTTTCATAAAAGGTAGTGGCTTCGTTTTTCATAGTAAAGTTTTATAAATAAATTGATTTATTTTTGCTAATTTTAAATGGGAAGAAGAAATTGAGATATATACATGATTGCGCAAAAGACAACTTTTGCGCAATCATGATGTTATGGATTTAAAATAGGAAAGAAAAATATAAAATTTTCATAATTTACAGTGTTTTAAATGATTTTTTCACTAAGTTGAATTTTAATTAAATCACATATTTTATAAGATTGCGCAAAAGACAAAAAATTGCGAAATCTTTTAAATTTAATTTTTATATTCAATATTATATAGTATTTTTTAATTTTAGTAAACGAATTTATGCTATAATTTTAGTTTTTTTTAATTTTTTTCGTATAAAAAAACATAAAAAACATCTTTTTTTTGCTAAAAACCGTTATTAAATTGACAAGTGTTTCACTTAGTGATATAATCTATCATGATAAATCGTTAAATTGCTGATAATTAAAGGTGTTTTTATGTCTGATTATGTTAGCGGCGATATGGTTCGCGGTCATATTGATTCAATAATTTTAAATTCTTTGCTCGATAGCGACAAAGATACTAGTATGATTCGCGAGGAAATCGAAAAACGAGCCTCGGGAAAATTTCAATTGAAGCAAGGCACGTTTTATAGCGCTTTACAACGAATTGTTAAAAACGGACTCGTTATAGAATATCGAACTACAGGCTCGGACGGTGTGCGTCGCAAGTTTTTTCAGCTTACGGAAAAAGGTAAAGCGCATATTGAAAAAAATCAAAACAGCTGGACTGTTTCGCAAGAAGTTATAAACACGTTGTTAGATTCCGAAGGTCCGCAAGTTACATTCCATAAGCCTTCCGATTACGTTCGCCCCGAAAAGCCGATTGCTCAGCAAGAAGAAAAAATTCCGGAGTTTGTCAATGAAGAACCGGAAGAAGAAAAAATTCCGAAATTCGACGAAGTCTACGACGAAAACGACAAATTAGCATTAGATGCGGTTTCCGATTATAAAACTGCTGATTTAGAAGATCAAAACGAATCTCAAGCAGAACAAATCGTTATGGATATTGAAAACAATTCAAATCTTAAAAATAACGATGAATTTGAAGCTCCGCCGACGACATTCGATGATATTTTAGATATGCTTACAAAGGCGGAAGAAAAAGAATATGCCGCTCAAAATACATATGACGAATACGGTTATGCCGATAATTTTACCGATAATGCAGCCGAAAATAATGAAAACATTACTGAAAGCGTTACCGTCAATGAATCGGCTGCTGTCGAACTTGAAGTCTCGGATAAAGATAAAAATGATAACGAACAGCTTTCGGATGAAGAAATTCGCATAAGAGCAGCTGAAAAACGTGCTCGTGAAGCCGAAGAAGAACGAATTAAGGCAGAAAGAGAAGAACTTGAACGTAAAAAGGCAGCTGAAGAAGCTCGCATTCGCGAAGCCGAACGGATAGCTCGCGAAAAGGAAATCGCCGAAATTAGAGCTGAAGAAGAAGCGAAAAAACGGTTGTTAGAAGCCGAAAAATTTGATGTCGAAAGTAATTTCGCGACTACAGAAAACGATTTTGCAAACGGATCCGTCAAAATTGAAGGTAATTTAATTCATCCGCAATTCGGAGGACCTGAGCACGTGGCAGATTATTCGGATAATAAATCATCGCAAAAAATTGACAAAAACGACGACGATTTTTTAAACGGAGACGATTTACCTGCACCAAAAGAATATCGCAATATTCTTAACAGAATTTTCAATAATGAACTCTCCCCTGTTGAACCGACAAAAAAATCTGAAACTTCGGAAAAAATCGAGCCTGTGAGTGACGTAATTGTGGAAAACTTAGATTTTTCGTCTATGAGACGTCACGATCCCGCAAAAGATTTATTTGCAGACGAAGAACAAGCTACTCAAAAAGCTCGAAAACAGAACCCAAAAGATTTGTCGGTTGAAAAAAATAGGCGAGCTTTGGGAGCTTACGATTATTCCGATATCGTTAAACTTTCAGAAGACGAAGGCTTTAAGATAAGCACGGCGGATAACACGAATAAAAACGAATTGGGAAAAATATTAGTTAATAAGCTCAATTTTCATACTGCGCTTATCTTTTTAGCCGTTGTCGCAATAGAAACTTTAGTCGTTGGTTTTTCGATGGAAAGCACTGCGAAATTAGGCGTTGGCGCGTATTTCATTTTTCTAGGAATAATAGCTCTTTTACCTGCGACTTTTGGCGTAATTTATTATTTAACGCCGAATCGCGTAGTAAACGAAGTCGGTTCGTTTAAAGGTTCGTTTGAAACGGCGCTTATTATAACTTTAAATTTAATTTTGTTGATAATTGCTTTTGCTATCGTAACCAATCTTGATTTTTCATCGGCAACTCATCTTTCACGCGGAATATTTATTCCGATTATGGTTTCGATAAATGCACCGATTTTTGTGATTATAAGATACAGTCTTTTAGAAAATCAAGCGTACTTTTCTTAATATTAAATCATTAAAATAATTTTAGGGCGACACAATGAAGTGCCGCCCTATTTTTGACGCTTTATTTTTTTATGTTAAAAAGTTTTCTGCTAATTGTCATTTAAGTTTTGTGCTTTTAAATTCTAGTTTATGTCTTTTGATATATTCGGACAAAAAATTGCAATACACCCGATTTTAGAATCGCTTTTTAAACTATCGATTTTTAGGTCTTCGTTCTTAATCCCGAATTCGCTTTTATCAACTTGAAACGAGCCGGATGCTTTATTATCAGGCTTTTCGCCGAAAGCGATACTTAAAATAATTAATTCTTTTGCATATTCAAGTAAAATTTTATTAATTTCTTGACGTAGAAAAAATATGACGGAAGATATTCCCATCTCGATAAGTTCGGATTTTCTTTTTTCTAAATCGATAGAATTGTCGATTTCTATTGCATCATTATTTGTATCCGATAATTCTGCTGAATTTTCCGCCTCGGCGATAAGTAACTGACTTACTGAAAAACGGAATTTTTCACGAGCATCCGTTAAAGCAGTTTTAAGTCTATTTTGATATTTGTTTTTTAGTTTAATTAATTTTTCATTATATTCTTTTTTATTTTCGGATTTATTTAATTCAGCCATACGACCTCTCGACTAATAATTTAAAGTTTTTCCGATATGAAAAATAGCAACTGAAATTGAGGTGTTTTTTGCACAAATAGCAGCGACTGCCCAAGATAAAACAACAAACGTTGCCAATAAAATCGTAACGAACGTGCTAAATTTTCGCTTCATTTTTGCTCCAAATATTATTTTAAATATGTAGCAAAAAAATAGAGTATGTATTGTTTTAAGCATTAATTCGAGATAAAAAATCTTAAAGATTTTTTAAATAGTCAATTTCGTATTTCGAAAGAGGTCTGCAAGTGCCTCGATCTATTCCGCTAAGTCCTAGTTCGCCTATTTTAATTCGTTTTAAAAATATGACCTCTTTGCCGACAGCCTCGAACATTTTTCTTACTTGACGATTTCTACCCTCGGTTATAGTGATTGCAAGTTTTGTGAATTTATCGGTTTTATCCGTTACCGACAATTTGCATTTTTTAGTAATTTTGCCGTCGAGTTCAACGCCGTTTCTAAGTTTATTCAGCATTGTTTCCGTGATGTCGCCTTCAACTTTTAAAACATAGGTTTTAGGAATTTCGTTGCGCGGATGAGTTAATCTGTTCACTAAATCTCCGTCGTCGGTAAAAATTAGCAGACCTTCGGAATCGTAATCGAGGCGCCCGACCGGAACAACTCTCGCTGCATTTTTGGGGAGTAAATCCATTACCGTCTTTCTGCCTAAATCATCTTTAACGGTACAAACATACCCTTTCGGCTTATTCATAATAAAATAACTGTTTTTGTTTTTTAGCGTAAGTCTTTTGCCTTCGAACATTACGCTATCACGGCGCTCGTCTATTTCTTGTCCGAGCGTCGCCTTTTTTCCGTTTACTATGATTTTACCGTCTTTTATAAGTTCGTCTGAAAATCGCCTGCTTCCTACGCCGCAGCTTTCTAAAAATTTGTTTATTCTCATAACCTTTTCTCTTGAAAAATTTCTACTATAATATAGTAAAGATTTTTTCGTTAAAAAGCAAGCGATTTTTCAATGAAATCTTAATTGTGCCCATTTCTTTTTTATAATTTACGGGAATTTTGCTTAATTGATATAATTTCAAATCGAATTTCACTTCATTTTGCTCATCGTCTTTTAGCGGATAATATATATCGTTCTTTACGCCGACCGGAATATAATACGACGTTTTTTCTACGTTTACATGAGTTATTGTTTCGCCGCCTTTTAATAATAGAACTTGTTTATAATCGGAATAAGCATTTTGAAGTAATTCTTCGCTGCGTTCAAACATTGGACCGCAATTTAAAACGACGCATACTAAATTAAAACCGTTTTTATAAGCAGAAGAAACTAAGCATCTTCCCGCTTTTTTTGTATATCCTGTTTTTACGCCGGTTGCATATGGGTAGCGCGAAAGCATTTTATTTTTATTTATAAGCATTCGTTCGCTTTCGCCTGAACCTATTTTGATGCTTTTTGTGGATACGATTTTTGCAAATAACGGATTTTTTAAAGCATATGCTGTAATCAATGCTAGGTCATAAGCCGTTGAATAATGTGATTCGTCTGAAAGCCCGTGCGGGTTTGAAAAATTACTGTTATTGGCTCCGATTTTTTTTGCGGTTTCGTTCATAAGGGAACAAAAAGTTTCAATATCGCCCGCAAGTCCGACTGCTAATGCCACTGCGCTATCGTTACCTGAGCGCAACATTAATCCATATAATAATTCTTCTGCGCTAAAAATTTCGTCTTGCTTTAAATATATGCTAGAGCCTTCGATATTCGTCCATTCTTTTTTTATTGTAAGTTGCGTTGAAATATCGTAATTTTCTATAACGGTTATTGCTGTTAAAATTTTTGTCGTACTCGCGATGCCGCGTTTGATATCCGCATTGTTAGAATAAAGAATCCTTTTACTGTCGGCATCGATAACTATTTCACTTGTGGTATTATCTGCATTGATTTTTTGTTTTATGTTAGACGTAAAAGTATTTAAAATTGCGCATAAAATAATAAAAAATGTAATGATTGGCTTAATGCGTTTAATTTTTTTCATTTTATTTTAATATTCCCTACCAATTTGGCAATTGCTTTTAAAAAGGCCTCTAACCCCTCTCCGTTTTTGTTAATTACTTTAAATCCGTCGCCGTTATCGATCAAAAAACATTCGGGTTTTATTGAAGAAACCGTAACGCTGCCGCCGGCAAAATACTCACCTGACTCCTTGATTATTTTTACGTCGCCGTATTCGCCGCCTCCGCAAAAAGTAGCTGTTGTTATTTTTGCGACCGGAATAACCATTTGTCCTTTCGCATTATTAACCGAGTTACCAATGATTTTATTAACTTCAATCATTTGCGAAAGATTTTTTATAGTATCGTCCATAATTTTTTCAATATTATTCTTTTCGTTTTGCATAGATTAACTTCTCCATAATTTTTTTAGTCAGAAACATATTTATCGAAAACAAATTCATTGTTGCGAATGCTTTTAAAAAAATCAAACCTTCTTTTCTTTTTTTGCTAAACAGAATGTCGTTTTTTATCCTTAAGAAGTTTTTTTCGTTTTTAATAATTGGTAAAACTGTTTTGTTTAAAGCAAACTGCAAAGCGGCAAAAAATATATAAAATTCATTATTTAACGGAATAATAGTTTTTGTTTTAAATGCTAAAATAGAATATGGCTTCGCTTTAAAAAACTTTTTTTGCTTTTTTAATGTGTCGCTCAGTTTTAAAAATACAGCTTTTTTATAGTTTAAATATATAATAACATTATCGCCGCTTATAAAAGCGCATCCGCAGATAATTTTCACCCAAAAAACTTTTAAATTAAAATACAGCTTCTCTTCTTTAAAGTCGAAAAAAGAATAAACGCTTAAAAATATTGGCATAAAAAATAAAAAATTGCCGATTAGAAATAGCCATATTCTGACCATATCCGTATTATCGGCAATTAAATGTTTTTTATGTAATTTTTTTTTGATTAGATTTTACTAAGATAAAACAAATAAGGAAAGCTAAAATTAACCTATTTTTGTTACGTTTTCTCCCTTTAAAAAGTCAGGAAATTCCTCCTCTTCAACGTCGTCCAATTCAAAATCTTCATCAATCTCTTCAGTGTTTGCATCAACATGTAAAACTTCATCCTCGAAAACGACAGATGAACCGTCGTTGATAGTATTTGCAAATTCTGGATCTGCATTTTCGTCGTAATTGTCTTTTTCAAAAAGATAACTGCTTTTTTCGTTTGTCCCGCGGATTGACGCAAGTAATTGCTCGTAATCGGGAAGCTCATCCAATGAGGAAATTTGAAAACGCTTTAAAAATCCGTCGGTAGTTCCGAACATTACCGGGCGCCCGGGTGCTTCTTTTCTGCCTACGATTTCAATTACGTTTAGTTTTAAAAGATTTTGAATAGCATATTCGCTGTCTACCCCGCGGATTTCTTCTAAATCCAACCGCGTGACCGGTTGTTTGTAAGCGATAATGGCGGCAACTTCGAGCATAGATTTTGAAAGCTCTCTTTCACGAATGGGGTTTAAAACCATCGCCACGTTTTCGGCATTTTTTGGATTTGAACAGAACTGAAGTTTATTATTGAAAATCAATAAATTAAGCCCGCTTTCTTCATTATATTTTTCTTGAAGTTTTTTTGCCGCTTCAAGCACTTTTGCGTTTGTTACTTCGAGCTTTTCCGCAATATCTTTAACCGCGATAGCGTTGCCCGAAACAAAAACTATAGATTCAATTATACTCGCTAAGGTCTCCGAATTCACTAAGATCGTCACTCCTATTTTCATTTAAGGTTATAGTGATATCGTCAAAAACTGCGTTTTGAACGACTTTAATAAACTGCCGCTTTAATAGTTCAAGCATCGCTTGAAAAGTAGTAATAATTTCTGCGCGAGAGGCTTCGATGCTAAAAAGCTCGAAAAAACTACATTCTCTTAAATCGAGCATTCGTTCGCGCATGTAGATCATTTTATCTTGAACGGTAAAAACTTCTTTAGGAATTTCTTTTTCCTCGTGAATTTTACGATTAAGTTCTGTCCTGGTAAGCAAGTCTGAAAGTGCTTTGACCAATCCGTCCAAGTTGAAATCCTTATAGATAACGCGAACGTCGTTAGCCGAAGGTTCAGGCGGTTTATAATATCTGTCGACGTTTTCGAGTTCTTTTAATTTGACGCTCATTTCTTTAAAAAGTTTTAATTCTTCTAATCGCCTTATTAAAGATTGCCCTTCGTCCTCTTCGTTTTCGGGCATTATATCTTCGATTTTAGGAAGTAAAGCTTTAGATTTTTCATAAAGCAAAGTCGCAGCCACTCCGAGATATTCGCCGGCTTTTTCGATATCGAGTGTTTCAAGACGGTTCAAATATTCCATAAACTGCCCCGTTACTTGTGAAATGAATATATCTTTGATTTCTATTTGCGCTTGCTTAACAAGATAAAGCAATAAATCGAGCGGTCCGTCAAACTCGCCGACGTGCGTATCGTAATCGAAAATAGAATCAAAATTTTTTACGTTATAATTCGGATTATCCATAATAAAAATACAATTAAATAATATTTATGCCGAAAATTTTAAAAAATAAATTCCAAAGTGCGGTTATCGGTTTGCCTACTATATTGACGGCGAAATTCATAAAGTAACCGAAAATGTCTAAGAAATTTAGAGCGGGAATTGCATCTGCAATCGAACTTAACAAAATAAGCCCAAGCAACAAATAATATCCGTAATTTCTTAAAAAATAATAAACTTTGTTTCGCTTTTTTGTGAAGACGTCTAAAATTCTAAAACCGTCTAACGGGAATACCGGGATTAGGTTAAATACAAAAAACGATAAATCCAATGCAAATCCCGCATAAAATAAATAAACGACAAACAAGCATTCGTAGCTAGAAACGCCTAAAAACAACAATTTAGCCAAAATATAAAGAGGGTAAAACAAAAAGGCTAACGCGTAATTTGTTAAAATGCCGGCAACCGAAACCCAAAAACAGCCTTTTTTATAATTGTTGAAATTGTATGGATTAACGGGAACGGGTTTTGCCCAACCGAATCCGACAAAGATAAAGCATAAAAGTCCTACTATATCGAAATGTTTAAGCGGATTTAGTGTATACCTACCCATTTGCCTAGCCGTATCGTCGCCGTTTTTATAAGCGGCAAACGCATGCGCAAATTCGTGCGCGGGCAATATAAACAGAAGCACTAAAAAACGAGCTAAATATTGTATGATTTTTTCTGTATCCATAAAAACATATTAAAAGCCAGAGCCGATACGAAAAGTATCCCGCTTAGTATTCGTTACAATAAACCGTTTATAAAATCTTCAGCAGAAAAAGGAGCAACGTCGTCGACTCCTTCGCCCGTACCGACGAAAGCAACCGGAATTTCGTATTCGTCGCAAAGCGAAATAACGAATCCGCCCTTTGCTGTTCCGTCGAGCTTCGTTAAAACAACGCCGTCAATTCCGACAGCATCGTCGAAACTCTCAACTTGAGATAGAGCGTTTTGCCCGGTTGTTGCGTCTAAAACGATAAATTTATAAAAATTAACCTCGGAATATTCGCGTTCGACCACCCTGCCGATTTTTTTAAGCTCCTCCATAAGATTAGCTTTAACGTGTAATCTGCCTGCCGTATCGACGATAAGAACATCCGTTCCTTTTGCTTTCATTGAGCTGACCGCGTCGTATACAACGGCGGAAGGATCGCTACCTTCGCCGTGTTTAATTATACGCACGCCCGAACGTTCAGCCCAAACCTCGAGCTGTTCACCGGCTGCCGCGCGAAACGTATCACCGGCTGCCAAAACGACTGATTTTTTTTGATCTTTAAAATATGAGGAGAGTTTGCCGATCGTGGTAGTTTTACCAACGCCGTTAACGCCGATCAGCATAATCACGGCAGGATATTCGATTTCGATTTCACCTGCGTTTTCAAGTTTTTCGGTTAAAACCTCTTTGAGCGCGTTAACGACGAATTCTTTATCCGAAATTCTTTCTTTAATCATTCGGTCGCGTAGTTGTTCGACGATATCGCTTGCCGTTGAATACGCTACGTCCGACGAAATTAAAATATCTTCTAAGTCTTCATAAAAGTCTTCGCCTATTTTATCGCGAGCGAAAAGTGCGTTGAGCTTTTGCGAAAGCGTATCTTTCGTCTTTTTTAAAGCTCCGAATATTTTATTGAAAAAACCCATTTTTACACCTATAATTCTCGATTTTTGCCAAAATTTTAATCGGCAAGTTCAGAATTGTTTTTAATTTCGGACAAGTTAACCGAAATAATCTTAGAAACGCCCTTTTCTTCCATCGTTACGCCGAACAACGTATTTGCACGTTCCATCGTAACTTTTTTGTGCGTTATAACAACGAATTGCGTTTCTTTCGCGAATTTTTGCAAGTAAGAGGCAACCCTTTCTACGTTCGCATCGTCTAGCGGCGCTTCGATTTCGTCCAATACGCAGAACGGCATCGGGCGCAGTCTTAAAATGGCGAACAATATCGCAGTTGCAGTTAACGCCTGTTCACCGCCCGATAACAAAGAAATTCTGGTAAGCTTTTTTCCCGGCGGTTCCGCAACGATTTCAACACCTGCGTCAAGAGGATCTTCTACTGTTGAATAATCCATAAGTAGGTCAGCGCTACCGCCGCCGAATAATTCTTTGAATATTTTTTTGAAATTAACTCTGATTTGCTCGAAACCTTCGTTAAAAGTTTTTAGCATTTCGTCTGTTATTTCTTTAATAACCGTTTTTAAATCTTGCTCTGCGTTTTCAAGGTCTGTTTTTTGGCGATTGAAGTCTTGATAACGTTCGTTGAGCTGATTAAACTCTTCGATTGCGTTCGGGTTGATGTTCCCGAGTGCTCCTATACGTCTGCGAAGCCTATTGATTTCTTGTTGCGAAACGCTTACGTCGTAATTTTCGTCTTTAAGCGGCAAGCAAGTTTCATAGGTAAGCTGATATTCGTCTAGTATGCGCTGTTGCATATATTCGATTTCGGTATCGACTTTCGTAAGCTCGATTTTTTGATTCATTATTCTTTCGGCAAGCTTGTTAAGTTCAGAGGAAATAATTTGTTTTTTCAAATCGTCTTGCGCAACTTGCTCGTTAAGGCTGATTTTTTTAGCTTTAACTTGCGCAAGCTCGTCACGAAGCTTGTTTAGTCCGGTTTGTTCTTCGCTCGAAAGTGCTAATTTTTCGATTTCGAGCTTTAATTTTTCAATTATGTCTTCGTTTGCCGAAATGTTTTCCTTATTTTTATCTATCGAAACCGAGCAATCTTGCTTATCGGATTCCATTCTGCGAAGTTCGTCGTCCGAACCGATGACTTCTGATTTTAAAGCCGCTATTTTTGCTTGCAATTCGGTGTTTTCTTTCAACAAATCCTCACGACGTGCCTGAAGTTCTGTATATTGTGATTTGTGTTTTTCAGCATCAGAAGAGGCGTTTTCGCGTTTTTCGGAAAGCTTGGCGTTGTTTTGTTCAATATCGTCGTATTGGCGACTGATTTCGCTAAGTCTTTCGCTCATTGCCCTTATCGACGTTTTATTAAGATCTATTTCTTTATCTGCATCGGCAAGAGAAGAATCTAAAAGCGAAATTTTCTCTTTTAAAGTGGCTAGTGTTTGTTTGCTTTCGGTTAAAGCAAGATTTTTCGCGTTGAGCCCCTCTACTATTTCGTTAACTTGAGCTAAAGATTGCTCTTTATTTTTATTAAGAGCTTCGATTTCGCCTAGTTTCTTTTTAAGTTCTTGTTCGATCTGTTCAAGCCTTCTGTCTGTAGATAAAACGTTAGAGCCCTCGCGCCTACGCGAACCGCCGCTCATCGAACCGGACGGATTTACTACGTCGCCGTCTAAGGTTACTATTTTAAACGCAAATCTGTAACGCTTTGCAATCGCGACGGCATTTTCGATGTTATCGCAAATAAGCGTGTTTCCGAGTAAATAACGAACGACGTTATCGAAATATCCGTCGTATTTTACGACCGATGCCGCAAGTCCTAAAGCTCCTCGCTCTTTTAAAGCATTAACCGTTTCGTTGCCGTCAAATCGAGGTTTCATCGACGAAACGGGTAAAAACGTAACTCTACCTCCGCCGCTTCGCTTTAAGTAATCGATTAGATATTGCGCGTCGTCCGGCGTAGCCGTAACGACGTTATTGACCGCGCCGCCTAAAAGCGTTTCAATCGCAACTTCGTATTTTGCTTCGGTTTTTATAATCGAAGCGACCAATCCCTTTACTTTTCCGCCGAGTGCTGCGTTGTTTTTTGCGGCAAGCATAAGATTTTTTACTGAATCCGGATAACCGGTAAAAGAATCTTTCAAACCGCGGTAAACGCTTTGAGTGGCTTTAAGTGAAGAAATTTCAGAATTTAACGAATAAATTCTATTAGTAATTTCCGATATGTAATCATTAGTTGATTTTACCGCACTTTCTTCGTCGTCGATAGAAGCTTTAAGATCCGCGACTTCTTTTGCAAGTCGGTCTATCGAGGCAAGGCAAGCGTTGCGCTCTAAAGCGATGGATTCGCGTTTTTGAGCTAAACTTTGTGCTTTTTCTAAAATTTCTTTTTGTTGTTCGGAAAGAGCGTTCTTTTCGCCCGAAAGCGTACCTATATTTAAGCGCAAACGCGCTATTTCTTCAACCGATTGCAAGACTTCGTTTTGAGCAGATTGCTGTTTGCCCTCGCCCTCGTAAATTTCTTGCATTACGCCCATCAATGCGACTGAAATGTCTTTAACGCGTTTTTCGAGCTTTTCGATTTCTTTTTTGGAATTCTGCGTTTTTTCAACTTTTAAAAGCGTTGCTTTATCAAGCTCATCGATTTTTTTAAGTTTTTCCGCACAGTCGTTTTTTAAACGCGAAATTTCAGATTTTAAGAAATTGATTTTTTCGTTGTAAACCTTGGTAACGCCTTCTTGCTCGGTTAAGCCTACGGTACGTTTTAAAATTTCTTCGTTTAAGACGTTAATTCTTTCGTCGGCTTCGCCGATTTCGTTTTGGTGAGCAGTAAAAGCCGCGTTTGCTTTATCCAGTTCGCCGCGTCGATTTTCTTGTTCTTCTTCAAGACCCGCGATTTGTGCGTTTATTTTTGCTTTAACGGTATGAGAATTTTCGGCTTTATATAAGTAGGTATTAACCTCGTGATGTTTAAGTTCTTCGGATAATTGCAAGAAAGTGCGCGTTTTTTCGGCGCTGCGTTCTAGCGGGGCCAGCTGATTTTCAAGCTCGCTCGTTATATCGATAATACGTATGATATTTTCACGCGTGCGTTGAAGTTTACGTTCGTTTTCAACCTTTTTCGCCTTAGAACTTGCGATGCCTACAGCTTCTTCAAATATTCCGCGTCGGTCTTCGGGCTTAGAATTCATAATCTCGGCGATTTTGCCCTGTCCGATGATCGAGTAGCCGTTTTTCGAAACGCCGCACTCGTGCAAAAGGTCGATAATATCTTTCATTCTGCAGCTTTTTTTATTGAGATAATATTCGCTTTCGCCGCTTCTGAAAAGTTTTCTCGTCATGCAAACTTCGCTGTAATCGAGGCTCGGAAATATTTTATTCGTGTTATCGAAGTAAAGCGAAACTTCGCAATAAGAAAGAGACTTTCTGTTTTGCGTTCCGTTGAATATTACGTCTTGCATCGAAGAACCGCGCAAACTTTTAGCCGATTGCTCGCCTAAAACCCAGCGGATGGCGTCGGCAATATTGCTTTTGCCGCAACCGTTTGGTCCTACTATGCCCGTAACGCCCTCGTTAAAAGTTATTTCTTGTTTATCGGCAAAGCTTTTAAAACCGATAAGCTCTATCTTTTCAAAATTCACTTAGCTTTTCCTTTCCTTAATTTTTTTAAAGCGAGTTCAGCCGCTTGTCTGTTTGCTATTTTTTTACTTCCGCCAACGCCTAATGCTATTTGTTCGCCGTTTATTACGACAGCCATTTTAAAAGACGGTTCGTGTGCTGGTCCGATTTGCAAAATCGTTTCGTATACGGGCGTTCCGAGTTTATTGGCTTGCGTGTATTCTTGCAGTTCGGCAATATAATTTTTAGTTTTTAACGATTTTTTTTCATTTATTAGTAAAGTTCTTTGAATAAAGGTCTTACATTCTGTCAATCCGCTGTCCAAATATATTGCGGCAATTACGGCTTCATATACGTTTTCAAGTACGGTATTCGGAATTCCGCTTGCAAAACCGTTTTGCCGAAGGTCTTTGCTGAGCGCTATATATTCGTCAAGCTTAAGCATCTTTGCCGCATTTGCCAACGGCTCGGTGGACACAAGTCGTTGTTTTTCTGCTGTAAGAACACCCTCTTTCCCGACATGAATTAAAAATAAATGTTCCGCTATCACGAACCCTAATATCGAATCGCCTAAAAATTCAAGTCGTTCGTAATTACATTCTAAATCGGTTGAACATGAACGATGCGTTAACGCGACTTTTAGCAGTTCCTTGTTTTTAAACGAGCACCCTAAATTTTGTTCGCATTCAACAACGGATTTTTCGCTTACAAAGTTAGATTTTAAATTCATAAAAACGTCAAATATTTCGCTTTTTATCAATGATTATAAAGATTTTTACGAAACGATGTATAGATTTATTAGATCGGCTTAAACGTGGGAACGCGTTGTTCGGCTTGTTTTATTTCTTGTTCGATTACATCGTTTACATTACCTTTTAAAGCCGAAACGGCTTGCAAAACGGCAGCCGTTATGGCGGATGCTTTCGATGAACCGTGTGATTTAATTATAATATTTTTAGCGCCTAAAAACACAGCTCCGCCGTGTTTGTTATAATCAAGCGTGCTCTTAATTTTTTTAAGCGATTTTTTCATCAAAAGCGCGCCGATTTTTGATTTGAATGAAGCAGCGATTTCTTTTTTTAATATTGAAAATACCGCTCCGGCAAGCCCTTCCATTCCCTTAATTGCTATATTGCCGGAAAATCCGTCCGTAACGATGACGTCGTAGTCTCCGGATAAAATATCCCGAGCTTCAACGTTGCCGACAAAATTAATACAAGATTCGTTTTTTGCTTCGGTTAGAGCCAAATGTGCGGTTTTTGAAAGTTCGCTGCCTTTACTTGCTTCGGTTCCGTTAGAAAGTAGCCCGACTCGAGGATTTTTTATGCCCATAACGTTTTTCATATAAGCGCTGCCCATTATTGCAAAATGGAATAAATTTATCGGCTTGCAATCGGCATTTGCGCCCGCATCTAAAAACAAAACGAAAGAATTTTCTTTAAGTGTGGGTAAAAGCGGAGCTAAAGCCGGGCGAGAAACGCCTTTTATTCTGCCGATTTTTAACACGCTACCGACAAGGAGTGCTCCTGTACTGCCGGTTGAAAGCATAGCGTCCGCACCGTTTTTTAAAGCGGAAAAACCTTGCATCATTGAAGAATTAGGTTTGTTTTTTACAGCCTCGGTCGGCTGCTCGTCACAAGAAATCACGTCCGGTGCATTTAATATTTCTACGCGTGAACTATCAAATGAATATTTTTTAAGCTCGTCTTTTATGGTAACTTCGTCGCCTGTTAAAATAAGCGAAAAATCACCGTTTTCGCTAAGTGCCGCAATCGCACCTTCAACGTTAGCTGCAGGAGAATAATCTCCGCCGAAACAATCAACTACAATTTTATACATACCTTCACCGAAATTTTGCCTTTCGTAATTTGTATTTTTGGAATATTTAATAGTCGAGATTTGATACCGTTCTCGGGAACGGAATTACATCGCGAATATTGGAAACGCCCGTTAAATACATAATCATGCGTTCAAATCCTAAACCGAAGCCTGCGTGGCGAACGCCGCCGTATTTACGGAGTTTTAAATACCAATCGTAATCTTCCTCTTTTAGGTTACATTCTTTCATTTTTTCGCACAAAACGTCTAGGCGTTCCTCTCTTTGGCTGCCGCCTATCAGTTCGCCGATTCCGGGCACAAGCAAATCCATTGCGGCAACGGTTTTTTTATCGTCGTTTAATCGCATGTAAAACGCTTTAATCTGTTTTGGATAATCGATGAGGAATACGGGTTTTTTAAATACTTGCTCCGTTATATATCGTTCATGTTCGCTCTGCAAGTCGACGCCCCAAAAAACAGGGAATTCAAATTTATCTTTTGCTTTTAACAAAATATCGATAGCTTCGGTATAGCTGAGGCGAACGAAATCGCTGTTAACTACCGAATGTAAACGTTCAAGCAGACCGTTATCTACGAATTTATTTAAAAATTCAAGTTCGGGAGCGCATTTATCAAGCACGTGATTTATGACGAATTTTACCATAGCTTCTGCCGTTTGCATATCGCCGTCTAAATCGCAAAACGCCATTTCAGGCTCTATCATCCAAAATTCGGCTGCGTGGCGAGAAGTATTAGAACGCTCCGCACGGAAGGTTGGACCAAAGGTATAAACGTCGCCGAACGCCATAGCGTAAGTTTCGGCGCTTAATTGCCCCGAAACCGTTAAACTTGCGGGTTTTTCGAAAAAATCCTTTTTATAATCGACCGAAGTAGGTTCAGCCTTGGCTAGCCTTTCTAAATCAAGCGTTGTAACTTGAAACATTTCGCCTGCGCCCTCGCAATCACTCCCGGTGATTATCGGAGTATGCACGTAAACGAATCCGCGTTCGTTAAAAAACTTATGGATAGCATAAGCGGCTTCGCTTCTTATTCTAAACACAGCCGAAAAAGTATTCGTACGCGGACGCAAATACGCAATTTCACGCAAATATTCGAGCGAATGTCTTTTCTTTTGTAAAGGATAATCGGGAGTCGATTCGCCTTCTATCATAATTTCATCGGCATGAATTTCAAAAGGTTGTTTTGCCTCAGGTGTTAAAATAAGCGTTCCTTTTACGATAACGGAGCTACCGACGTTAAGCGAAGCGATTTTATCATAGTCGGAAAGTTTATCCCGCTCGAAAACTATTTGTAAATTAGAAAAGTAGCTGCCGTCATTCAGCTCGATAAAACCGAACGACTTCGAGTCGCGTATCGTGCGAGCCCACCCTGCAACAACTAACTCTTTACCGCCGTAAAGTTCGGGCGATAAAAAAAGCTTTTTAATTTGAGTTCTTTCAATCATGGAAACGCCTCCGTTTTTTTGCGCCGATAACTCTTAAAAGCTAGGAGTATATTTAAACAATCGATTTACCAAAGGCATATAAAAATTAGACTTTGGTGACTTATCGCGCGCAAGCTTATAATTAAAGCATTATATCATTCTATTATAATACCATTTTTCGGCTGATTTTTCAACAATTTTAAAGCTTGAATAAAAAAAATAGCATAAAAAAACGAAAAAAACGGCTGATTTTTCAAATTCCGAACTTGGAATTATTAAAAAAGCCGTAATTTTTTATTCGTTTTGTTGTGATTTTGCTTATTTCTTTTTTCCGTTGTAAGGATTTTCGCCGTACAACGTTTGAACGTTATCGCTGTATTCGCGCATTTTTGGAGTTTGTTTAAGTTCGGTGCGAGCTTCTAAATCGTTGAGAAGCTTTTTTTGTTCGCGCGATATAGAAGTAGGGACCTCAACCATAACGGTAATAATGAGATTGCCGCTTCCTCTCGACGATTTTATTCCCTTGCCCCTTATAACGAATTGTTTGCCGCTTTGCGTTCCTGCCGGAATATCGTAATCGATAACTTCGTCTAAAAGCGGAACTTTTACTCTTCCGCCAAGCACTGCAGTCGTGAATGAAACGGGTACGGTAACGTTTAAATCGAAGCCGCTTCTGGTAAATATTTTATGAGGTAAGACCTTAAAAATAACAATAAGATTACCCGGCTCACCTCCGTAAAGGCTTGCTTGACCGTAACCCTTTTTCGTCATGTAACTATTCGTATCTGCGCCTGCCGGGATGTTTAATTTGACCGTAGTATTCGCTTTAGAATACCCCTTACCGCCACAACATGTACACTTTTCGGTAATAATTTTACCCGTTCCGCCACACGCGTCGCAAGCACGGACGCTTACGGTTCTAAAAAATCCGCTACCCGCGGTATACTGAACTTGCCCCGAACCGTGACATTTTTCGCACGTTTTATAAGCGGTTCCGTTTTTTGCTCCGGTGCCAGAGCAGTCTTTGCAAGGCTCGCGACGAACGTAAGTAACTTCTTTCACGCAACCTTTAGCCGCGTCTAAAAACGAAAGTGAAACTTCAACGGTAATATCCTGACCGGGTTCTTTTTGTTGGGCGCGCGAACCGCCCCCGAATCCACCCCCGAAAAATTCGTTAAAAATATCGCTGAATCCGCCAAAACCTTGCCCCGAAAAACCGCCGGCACCGCCAAAACCTTTTGCTTCCGGGTGATCTAATTCGTAATCGTATGCCGCACGTTTTTGATCATCCGAGAGTGTTTCGTTCGCCTCGTTGATTTCTTTAAACTTAGCGGCGGCGTCTTTGTCGTCGGGATGTAAATCGGGGTGATATTGCTTTACGAGCTTGCGGTATGCCGATTTAATATCCGCAGCGGTCGCCTTGCGGTCGACGCCTAAAATTTCGTAATAGTTTTTTGCCATAATAATTTAAAAAATTCGTTTTATGATAATGTATTTTTAATAAAAAACGTAAGCGGCAAGCCAAACGGCTTGCCGCAATGCCGCATAATTAGTTTTGATGGAATTCGGTATCGTCGCCATCAGTTTGTGAAGCACCGGCATTATCGGCACCTTGTTGAGCTTGATAAAGTTTTGCAAATATTGCTTGCCCCTTATTTGAAAGTTCCTCGGTAGCTTTTTTAATGCGTTCGTTATCTCCCGATTCGAGTTCTGTTTTTGCATCTTTAATTGCCGCTTCCAAGGTGGCTTTATCTTCGTCGGATATTTTATCGCCATTATCTTTCAAAGTTTTTTCAAAGGTAAAAATCATACTATCGAGTTGATTTTTTGCTTCGACTTCTTCTTTGCGTTTTTTATCTTCGGCTTCATATTGTTCGGCTTCTTTTATGGCTTTATCGATATCGGCTTCGGAGAGATTTGTAGAAGAAGTAATAGTAATATCCGTTGCTTTGCCCGTTCCTAAATCTTTAGCCGAAACGTGGACTATGCCGTTTGCATCGACGTCGAAACTTACTTCGATTTGAGGAATTCCGCGCGGTGCGGGTGCAATGCCGGTAAGATTGAAGCTGCCAAGAGTTTTATTGTCTTTTGCAAACTGCCTTTCCCCTTGTAAAACATGAATGGTAACTTCGGTTTGATTGTCTGCCGCGGTAGAGAATACTTGAGATTTTTTAGCGGGAATAGTAGTATTTCTTTCAATCAACCTAGTAAATACGCCGCCTAAAGTTTCAATACCCAAGCTTAAAGGCATAACGTCCAAAAGCAATACGTCTTTAACTTCACCCGTTAAAACGCCGCCCTGAATAGCCGCACCGATCGCAACACATTCATCGGGGTTAATTCCTTTAAACGGTTCTTTACCGGTAGCTTTTTTGACTGCTTCGACAACTGCGGGAATACGCGTAGAGCCACCTACTAAGATTACTTTGTCGATATCACCATAGCTTAAACCGGCGTCTGACATAGCTTTCTTTAAAGGCTCCAAAGTTGCGTTAACCAAATCTTCGGTCATTGCGTCGAATTTTTGTTTTGTAAGAGTAACGTCTAAGTGTTTAGGTCCGGTTGCGTCAGCTGTTATAAACGGAAGATTTATATTCGTGCTAGACATTCCCGAAAGCTCGATTTTAGCTTTTTCGGCAGCTTCTTTTAAACGTTGCATTGCCATTTTATCGTTGGAAAGATCAATACCCTCTTTCGATTTAAAATCGGAAACGAGCCAATCGATAATGCGTTTATCGAAATCGTCGCCGCCGAGCATGCAGTTACCGTTTGTAGCTAAAACTTCAAATACTCCGTCGCCTATATCGAGAATGGATACGTCGAAAGTCCCGCCGCCCAAATCGTAAATGATTACTTTATGAGAATTCGTGTCTTTATCTAGTCCGTAAGCCAAAGCAGCCGCAGTAGGTTCGTTTATAACACGCAAAACGTTAAGTCCTGCGATTCTGCCGGCGTCTTTGGTGGCTTGACGTTGACTATCGGAAAAATACGCGGGGCAAGTGATAACGGCGTCTTTAACGCTTTCGCCGAGATATGCTTCGGCGTCTTTTTTAAGCTTTGACAATATCATTGCCGAAATCTCTTGCGGAGAATAATGTTTATCGTCAATATTAACTTTAAAATCCGAGCCCATGTGACGTTTGATTGAAATAACGGTTCTATCTGCATTGGCTACGGATTGTCTTTTTGCGACCTGACCGACGAGTCTCTCTCCGTCTTTTTGAAAAGCAACTACAGAAGGCGTAGTTCTAGAACCCTCCGCATTTGCAATAACTATGGGCTCGCCGCCTTCCATAACGGCAACGCACGAGTTAGTCGTCCCTAAATCGATACCAATAATTTTACTCATAATTTTATACACTCCTTTTTGATTATGCGTTATTTAAAATTTATACTATTCGCCGTAAAACGGCGGGTTTACCAATTCTTTTTTTCTTATTTAACAACTACGACTTGAGCATAACGAAGCATTTTTCCGTTTAAGGAATATCCTTTTTTAAACACTTGTTTAACCGTCCCGCTTTGATCTCCGTCTTCTGCGTCTATTTGATGGATCGCCTCGTGAACGTTGGGATCAAAAATTTCACCGATAGGATTTACCTCGCTAACGCCGAGATTTTTTAGCGTTTCGCTAAATTGTCTTATAACGAGCTCGATGCCTTCGCGCGTTTTTTCTTCGACCGCAGAAGCAAGAGCTCTATCCAAATTATCACCTATAACAAGAATGCTTTTTATTGCGTCGCTTTTGCCGTCGGCGTAAGCGTTTGCCTTAGCTTCGTTGTTCCGTTTTTTATAATTATCGAAATCCGCGGCGGTTCTATACCAACTGTTTTTATATTCTTCTGCGTTTTTTTGCGTTTCGACTAATTTTTGTTCAAGCTCGTTTAATTTTGCCGAGATTTTATTATTTAAATCGGAATTATCATCGAGCGAACTCGCCTCTTTTTCTTCATCGCAAATGCCATCGCTATCGGAAATTATATCTTTTTCTTTTTCCGGAACTAAATTTTCTTCGTTTTTATGTTTATCCATATTGCCTACCTTTCGAGTTTTTGTTCGAATAATGTTTATTTAAATAACGAAAAATTCAATCTGCAATTATCTATTGTTCATAATTTATCTATTATTTATAATCGTTTCAAGAATTTTTCCGACGTTTTCTAAAACCGCGACTACTTTTTTGTAGTCCATTCTGACGGGACCGATAACGCCGTAGGTACCTAGTTTTACTCCACCCGCCGAGTACGTTGCTGAAACTAAAGAACAATCTTCGGGAATTCCTTCATAGCCGTCGCTACCGATTTTTACGTTAATTTCGATTCCGTTTTTACCGTCGTCGCTGAGCATGTTGATTATTTTATCTTTTTGCGTAACGGCTTTTAAAAAAGAACGAATTTTATCCGTGTCTGCATATTCGGGATGGTTAAGAATTTTGTCTTCACCCTCTAAAACGACTTCGCCGCCGTCCGAGTAATTTATATAGCTCTTCAGTGCGTCGACCACCATAACAAACATCGATTTATAGCTTTCAAATTCTGCACCTAGGTCTAAATTCAGCTTACAACATTCGCCAAGTGTTTTTCCTTCGAATACTTTAGATAAAAATCTGTTTGCTTCTTCTAAATTTTCGTCGGACATTTTTTCGGGCAAATTGATGTAATTATCTTTTAAAAGCTTATTTTCGGTGACGATTAAAACTAGTGCCATATCCGGTTTGTAGCGGAATAGCTTAATTTTTGTTATCCGCTCGCCGCCGTCGTGTGAAGCAATAGCCATAGACGTATAACTCGTTAAATCGCTGATGATTTTTGCCGCATTTTTTATAACACTTTCTAAATCGTCGGTTTTTTCTAAGAAAATTTGTTTAATGTAATCGAGCTCTTTGTTTGAAAGTTTATCTTTAACCATAAGCTCGCTTACGTAAAGTTTGTATGCCTCGCTCGAAGGAATTCTGCCTGCCGAAGTATGCGGCTGTTCTAGATAGCCTAGTTCTTCGAGTGCACTCATTTCACTGCGAATAGTTGCCGAACTTATGTTATCGCTATATTGCTCCGCGATTATTTTCGAAGAAACGGGCACGGCTGTATCGATATAATTATCAACCGCTATTTTCAGTATTTCTTTTTTTCTTTCGGATAGCTTCATAATTTCCGTTATCTCCCGTTTCCTATTTTTATAAACATAAAAATTTCGATTGCCTTCGCATTGTTAAACTTTTTCAATTGCTTATAGATTAGCTTTGGCAATTCGCCACTAGGATTGTTAGCACTCCTTTTGTTTGACTGCTAATATTCTACAACTAATGTATTTGTTTGTCAACGATTTTGTGCAAGAAAATCAAAAAAAATTTTTTATTTTTGTTTTTTTTGCAAGGGGTATTAAAAAAAGATGCGTTTTATAAAAAAAACAATAAAAAAGATGCTTTTTGCAGTTGCTTTGCAAGTTTAAGCATCGTTTTCTTGTTTTTTATGAAATTGACATTATAATATTGATATTTGTATTATATTATTTTTGCATAATAGCTTTTTAGTTTTTTAACTTTATTGAAATATTTTTGTGTTTCGTTAAACGGAATAATTTTAAGTTTTCCGTTAAAAGCGTATTTTTCATTGTTAAGCCAGCTTTGAACGCTTCCTTCGCCTGCATTGTATGCGCAAATAACTGATTTTTCGTTATCGAATCGATTAAACAAATAATTCAGATACGCGCAAGCGAGATATGCGTTACAATTTGCATCAAAAAGATTTATTTTACTATCGTAATCAATTAAATCAGCAACATAGGCAGCGGTTGTCGGCATCAATTGCATTAACCCGCAAGCGCCTTTGTTCGAAATTGCTTTTTCGTTAAATCCGCTTTCGGCATGCATTATAGCGAGGGTTAAAGACGGCTCTATATTAAATTCGTCAGAAAAAGAAATCGCAATCGAAGCGTAATTTTTAAAACCGTCGCGTAATTTTATTCTTCTAACAGTTAAGGAAACGCAAATTAAAATTGAAAGTAAAAATATTGCAAAAACTAAAAAGTAAAGAAGCAAACTTTTTAAATTTAGTTTATTTAAGCGTTTATTACATAACTTTGTAAACTTCATTCAATGCCTCGACAACTTTTTTCCGAAGCTCGGCAATATTGCCGTCGTTCGATATTATTGTATGTAACGAAAGGTCGGCATTTTCATAATCAAATTGATTTTTAATTCTATCTTCAATTTCTTTTTTGCTGACGTTATCTCTTTTTGCCGTATATTTAATTCTTTCAGTTATTTTTCTAGAAACTATCCAAATTTTATCGAAGGCGTTTTGATAACCGCTTTCAAACAATAGCGGAACTTCATAAAAAACGGGCTTGCCGTCAAGTTCAAAAGTTTTTCCTTTTAGGAAAGCCTCGTTGTATATTCTTGGGTGAGTAAAAGAATTTAACGACTTTAAAGTATCGCCGTTTGAAAAAACTTTTTTTGATACCGCCTTTAAATCAACAGTCGGTTTTCCGTCAGTTTTTAATATCGGCTGAACTTTTGTTACATTGCAAATACCCAAAACAAACTCTTCGTCGTTGTTTAAAAGTCCTTTATATACCTCGTCTAAGCTAACGGTGGGTTGACCTAGTTCGGCTAAAATATTTATAACAGACGACTTCCCACTGCCAATTCCTCCGGTTATTGCTATTTTCATAATAAAAAAATTCCTTATTTAATAAAGCATTTTAAGTGTTTTTATGTGACACGTAATTGCTATTTTGCATCATACCAACTATTGCCGTAAGCTACCACGACGGTTAATGGAACGGAAAGTTTTATAGCCGACTCCATTTCTTCTTTTAAAATTTTCGAAACTAATTCTTTGTCGGATTTTAAACAATCGACTATAAGTTCGTCGTGTACTTGCAAGATTAGTTTAGCCTTGGGAACTTCTTTTTTTAATCTATTAAAAACGCTTATCATGGCAATTTTTATAATATCCGCTGCCGTTCCTTGTAATGGCATATTCATTGCCGCCCTCTCTCCGAACGAACGCAAATTATAATTTGGCGAATTGATTTCGGGAATGATTCTTCTACGTCCGAACGCAGTAGACGCATAGCCGCATAATTTTGATTCTTCGACGTTTGAATTCATGTATTTTTTTACGTTCGGATAGGCTTCAAAATATTTATCTATATATACGGCTGCTAATTTAGGTGATATTTTTAAGTTTTTAGAAAGTCCGTATTCGCTTATACCGTAAATTATTCCGAAATTTACGGCTTTAGCGCTTCTTCTTTGCGATTCGCTCACTTCATCTAAAGGTATATCGAAAACTTGTGATGCGGTTATTGCATGAACGTCTTTATTTTCACAAAAAGCTTTTTTTAGCGGCTCGCACTTAGAATAATGAGCCAAAAGCCTTAGCTCTATTTGAGAATAATCGGCTGAAACCAAAACTCCGTTAGGTTTGCGCGGAATAAATAATTTGCGAAGCTCTTTTCCCTCGTCGTCACGCACGGGAATATTTTGTAAATTAGGCTCTTTAGACGAAAGCCGCCCGGTTGAAGTAACGGTTTGATTAAAAACGGTGTGAATAAGACCGGTTTTTTTATCGATAAGCGTTTTAAACCCTTCAACGTAACCCGAAAGTTTTTGTAGTTGCCGATATTTTAGTATAAGCGGAATAATCTTGTGTTCGTCTTCTAACTCTTCTAATACTTCAGCGCTTGTAGAATATCCGTTTTTGGACTTTTTTCCATGTTTTAATCCAAGTTTCTCAAACAATACTTCGCCCAACTGTTTTGGCGAATTTAAATTAAAATCACAACTTGCCAAGTTTTTTATTTCATTCGTTATAGCGGCTACCCGTTTTTTATATGAATCGGAAGCTTCGCCTAGCGCGTCGGCGTCGACTTTAAATCCATATTCTTCCATCTCGAACAAAATATCGCAAAGCGGAAGCTCGATTTCGTAATAAATTTTTTCGCAATAACAGCGTTTTAAATCTTTTTTATACTTTTCGCAAAGTTTATAGAGTGAATATGCGGGATATTTTAAATCACCGCCCGCTCTTTCTATACAATCTGTCGCGGAAAATTCGCGTTGAGTAAAATCGACAATATATTTTAAAAGAGAAACATCGTCGCATTCGGCGCACAGCTCGTAGCCGTATCCTTTAAGTTGTCTTTTTAAGGATTTTTTATCGAAAACGATTAGCTTGACCATATTACCGCAAAAGGTCGAATTTAAACAATTAAGCGCTTTTTCCAAACTTAATCCGTCGCTTAATAAATCGTTTTTTAGCGCAACGACATATTCGTAAACGCCGTCGGATAAATAAATATTTTCGCCGAAATAAAACGAAAGACTTTTCTTTTTGGATTCCGAAATTAAAGATTGCAAGCTAGTTTCATCATTTATTATTATCGTTTTTTCAGGTCGCCCTATTTCATAACCTAAAATCGTAGAAGTAACGCTCGCATTTTTTTTGTTTTTAGCTTCAGCGATGTCGTTTTTAATAATTTTATTATTTTCTATGGTTGTGTTTTTTTCTTTAATATTGCAATTTTCACTCGGCTTTTCAACGATAGTATTGCCTTTTTCGGAATAATCAAAACTCACTTGCTCGTCGGCGCTAAGAGAAACTTGCTCGTTTGACTGTTTATAAATTTTCTTTTTAGAAAAAATCATAAACTCAAGCGACAAGAAATACTTTCTAACGTCTTCGGAAAACGGAAACTCAAATTCCATATCTGAAAGCGAAAACGGAATATCTGCGTTTATATCGATAGTAGCGAGTTTTTTTGACATAAAGGCTTCATCTTTGCCAAATTCGACTTTTTCCTTTGTTTTACCTTTTAACTCGTCGATGTGCGCGTATAAATTTTCAAGGCTTCCGTACTTTTGAATAAAAGAAAGCGCACTTTTCTCGCCTATTCCGCGAATCCCCGGAATATTATCGGACGAATCGCCCATGCAGGCTTTAATATCTATAATTTGAATCGGTTCGATTCCCGTTTTTTCTTTAAAATTTTGCGCGTTATAAATTTCCAGATTAGAAATGCCTTTGCGCGTAAAATAAACGCTCGTGGATTCGTCAACTAATTGAAAACTGTCTTTATCGCCGGTTATTATAACCGTTTGCACGGCAGAAAACTTTTTAGCGGTAGAACCGATTATATCGTCAGCCTCTAGACCGGGTTTTTCATAACGAGAAATTCCCATAACGTCTAGCGTTTTTTTAATTAAGTCAACCTGAGGCACAAGTTCTTCAGGCATTGGTTTTCGCCCGGCTTTGTATCCGAAATACATTTTGTGTCTATAAGTAGGCTCTTTTCTATCAAAGGCAACTAAAATATATTTAGGCTTTACGTCCGAAATGATTTTTAAAAGCATGTTAACAAAGCCGAACACGGCGTTTGTCGGTTCGCCTGTAGCAGTCGTTAAAAACGGAGTTGCATAAAAAGCGCGGTACAAAACGCTGTTGCCATCAATTAAAACTAAATTTTCCATAAAAAAACCCGATTTTAGCAAAAAATTTCTTGCATAAATTAAATTTTTGTGTTATTATATATGCGTTTGAAGCGGTTGAGTTGCTTAGCACATATATTATGCCACATTTTTTGTGATATTGCAATCGTTTTTCAATCAATTTTTGCCGGTGTGGTGGAATTGGCAGACGCGCGGGACTCAAAATCCCGTGATGGCGACATCGTGTGGGTTCGACCCCCACCACCGGCACCAAAAAAAATATAACGAACACTGAGTTAAGCTTAGAGTTCGTTTTATTTTTATGTCTTTTAGCGATTTTTGCTTATGAATTTTTACTTATAAAAAATAATTTGTTATAAAAACGGTAGGTAACTATGAAAAATAAATTTTTTATTATTTTAGCTATATTAGCGGTTGCGTTTTGCCCGATTGGCCTAAAACGTAGCGCTACGGCAAAAGCCGACGAAAAAACAATCGACAACGGAAATTTTACAAATCTGATTGTTTTTGCAAAATTCAATGGCGAATCCGAATTTATTGACGATATATACGGAAACGGAACTTCGGTTTTAAAAGTTACGGATAACAGTTATAACAAAGCAAACTATTCCGTTAAAGATTATTATTTAAAAGTTTCTAACGGCAAACTTAATCTTAATAATGTTTATTTGTTTACGAACGATGGTTCTATAACGTTATCGCGCGAGCGCGGCTATTATTGCAAAAAAAGCGAAGACAACCCCATTGGTTATGAATCGAGTGAATATTACACGCGAATGTCCGAATTAAAGCAAGATTGGGGCAACGCGATAGCTTGCGCCATAAACGACGGCTGTCGTATAACAAACGCCGAGCGCAGCGAAAATTACGATTTAAGCGAACTCGATAAAAATAACGACGGATACATCGATTCGATTACGATTATATATAAATATTCCTATAAATATTCGGTGGGTTCTGGCGATTGTTTATGGAATTATCAAACATATTCAAACTATATCGAATTGACGCAAGGCAAAAAAACGCTCAAAAGCAACGCATATTTGCAAGTAACGGCTAATTATGATTATCTTTATAGCGATGAAGACGGCAACGAATTTGCTATTTTAAAAACGTTGGTTCACGAAACAGGTCATATTTTCGGGCTTAAAGATTTATATAAAACCGAAAACAATTCGCCCGTTTATTATCTATCTGCAATGGCTAAAGCGCTATCGCCCGTGCCTCAATATATTACGGCAAAAGAGCGCGAAGTTTTAGGCTGGCTCGACGAAAACAACGTTGCTTATGCCGAAAAAAGCGGCACTTACACCATAAACGTAACGAGCAGCGAAAAAAGCAACGGAATAATTTGTTATAAAAAAGAAATTCCCGAAATTAATAAAACCCTTTATTTAGAATATAGAAAATTTGACGGAACCGTTAATAAATACGATTCGCAACAAAAAGACGTATACAAGCAAAACGGCGAAAAATGTATAGGAATAACGATAAAAAGCGGACTGATTTGCTTTTTGCTTGAAAAAGGTACAACTTTCCCGAATAATCTTTATTCTTCTTCGAATAATTGGAATTATCAAGCCTTAGGAGGTCAGTTTTCCACAAAAAACGACGCAGCGCTTGCCCTTAACGAAAGTTTGCAGATAACGTCCGATATAAGCATTATCGTAACAAATTTAACCGACGAAAAACTCACGTTTTTATTGCAATGCAACGATTCGAGCGAATGCAATCATTCACTTAAAAAAACCGATTACTCAGCCCCTTCTTGCACGGTTAAAGGAAATATCGAATATTATTATTGCTCTCTTTGCGATAAATATTTTTTAAAAAACGGAACCGAAATTTCATTAAACGATACGGTTTTGGATTTCGCAGCTCACATCGAAATGATTTTACCCGAAACGCAATCCACTTGCACCAATCGCGGGCTTACAGCGGGCAAAAAATGCTCTGTTTGCAATAAAATTTTAGTAGCTCAAACAGAAAAACCGCTGTTAAATCATACAGAAAGCGATTGGATTATAGATAAACAACCGACTTATCAAGACGAAGGAGAAAAACACACCGAATGCGTAAATTGCAATAAGATATTGCAAACGCAAATTATCCCTAAAAATACCTACGTCGCTCCGCCGACTCCGGACAACTCGTCATCCGAAATCACTCCGCCCGCAGGTAACGAGGGTGACTCAAATAACACGGAAAACGGTGAAAATTTGCCTGAGCAACCGATTGATCCGACACCGAACGTCCCGAATGTTCCAAATACACCCGATACGCCATCCGCCCCGAGCGAATCGGAAAAACCTAATACCTCCTCCGACCCGAACGAGTCCGACGTGCCCGAAACCCCGAACGATTTCGAATCGAACACAAACTCGGACTCATCGCAAAACGGAAGCAATTGCAAATCTCTTTTCGCATTTCCGCCTTTATTTTCTTCGATATTATTTTTTGTGATAAAAAAAATAATTTTTAAAAGATAAAATAAAAAAACCGCAAGGGCTAAACCTCGTGGTTCTTTTTTTAATGGAGCTGGTAGGCGGACTTGAACCGCCGACCTGCTGATTACGAATCAGCTGCTCTACCGACTGAGCCATACCAGCGAACTATAACGCTAAATGCTACTCTAGCATTATATTACTTTTTAATTAAAATGTCAAATTAAAATCAGAAGAAAAACACACTTTTTTTAAGATTACGAAAAAATCTTAAATCCACGGTCTTTAAGCCAACTTATGCTAAGCGGAATCCATGCTTTAACGTCGTTATTTTCGGAACCGACTTCTTCTGCCGCAATCGAAAGACCATGCCCGCCCTTTTCGAAAACATGCAAAGCGAAAGGAACTTTATTTCTTTTATATGCTAAAGCCAAATGCAAACTGCCTTCTACGGGAACGCAGTTATCTTCTTCTGTGTGCCAAATAAACGCAGGCGATGAAAAAGAATTAACGCATTTATCTAACGATAAGCGAGCAATAAGTTCGGGATTGTTAGCAGTTAAATTATAAAAAGAATCCATATGCGAAATATTCGCATCGAAAGAAACGCTTACAGGATAAGAAAGAATTACTGCAGACGGACGTATTAAATCGCCGTTAGGAAGATCGGCAAGTTCTTCACAATTAAAAAGAGTGCCTAAACATCCGCAAAGATGACCGCCTGCCGAAAAACCTACCGCGGCAACGCTATCGACGTCGACGCAATATTTTTTTGCATTCAGGCGAATAAAAATCATCGCTAAAGCGGCTTCTCGAAGCGCAGTGGGAAAACTGCACGCGGGGGCAACCGAATAATCTAATACAAAAGAGTTAAAGCCGTGCGCTGTATAAGCAAGCGCAATCGGTTCGCCCTCTCTCGCCGAAACAAAAACGTATGCACCGCCCGGAATTACGAGCATTGCGGGGCGTTTGCGTTTTAAATCGACCTCAGGATTATTAGTTATCGCATATACTGTTAAAAACCCTTTTGCGCCTGCGGGTTTTGTTAATTTAAAATATTTATATAAATCTATCTGTTCTATTATCATAAAAAACACACTCCTAAAAATTATGTGAGAATAATTATTATCGTGGCAGAATTCAATCTCTGCTACTGCATCATATTTTAACACAAAAATTTACAGTAATCAACCTTTTTGCCCCCAGATATGCTTTATTTTAATTTGTTTTTTTGATATAATCTAATTGTATTTACGTAATGACAAAATTAAACGGAAGTAGTTATGGATTTTCATATCGACAGAGGTCTGATTTTTGAAAGCTTTGAAAATGATTGCGGCTGCCCTCTTTGTGCAATCGAAAAAATCGTAGAACAAAACATTTGTAAAGAATTGCTTGCCGACGGTTGCATGGATGACGATGTGAGAATGTTGGTGAATTCTAACGGTTTTTGCGAAAAACACTTCAATTTATTGTTTTCGATGCCATCTAAATTAGGTTTAGCTCTTCAAGTAGAAACGCGGTTAAAAACGTTAAAAAACAAAGCATTTGTAAAATCTAAAAACGTATGGCAAGCAAAAAAACAAGCTCGAATACTAAAAGACAAGTTAAAAACTTGCATCGTTTGCTCGTATGTGCAGTCCGAAATGATTAAATATTACAAAACCATAGCAAAAATCTATGGCGAATTGCCAAATGATTGGCACGAAAAACTTTTGAACACAAACGGATTTTGCTTTAAGCATTATTCCGAGCTTTTATTATACGCGCAATACGCGGGTTCGAAATCTAAAAAATATTTAAACGATTTATTTTCCGTTCAAGAAAAGAGAGTAAATAAAACGGATGAACTATTAAATCGTTTTTGCGCTCGGCACGATTATCGCAATATTGGCAAGCCTTTAGGCGAAGCCGAGAACGCTTTACCCTATTCAAGCGAGCTTTTTTACGGTATAAATACCGATAAAAATAAAAAATAAAAAAATAATTTAAAAAAGTCTGTTTTTTTCTTGACTTTTTAGTCGGAATATAATAGAATATAAGGGCTGTGTTAATCATAGCTTGCTGATATGGCTCAGTCGGTAGAGCGCATCCTTGGTAAGGATGAGGTCACCGGTTCAATTCCGGTTATCAGCTCCATAAAATCGCGGTTTTATCGCGATTTTTTTATATCAAAAAAAAAGCGAAGATTTTCAAATCGAAGTCTTCGCTTTTTTGATATAAAAAGATAATTATCAATCTTTATTAAGTACCGAAATTGCGTCGGATATGGTTTTTTCATAAGCTTCTTTACCATATTTATCGACTTCGGCTTTATTCTTTTCGCCGTGAGTTAAGCACCCCGCTCCGCCTATGCAACCGCCAACGCAAGCCATACCTTCGATAAAGTTTGCGTCCAACAAGTTCTTACTCTTCTTTAAAAGAGCGATTTTGCATTGTTCTATTCCGTCGCAAGAACAAGCTTTTAAATCAAAATCGGTAATTCCTTGTTCTTTTAAAGCTTGAGCGACTGCGTCGGAAAGCCCGCCGCTGCGCGCAAATATACGTCCGTAATACGAAGCGTTATCGAGCACGCCGTCGTCGGCAAGCGTGGTTATATCTATATCTTTGCTGTCGAATAATGCTTGAAGTTCCTCGAACGTCATTGCGACATCGACAAAAGGCGAAACTTTATCACGCTTTACTTCTAACTTTTTAGCGGTGCACGGTCCTATAAACACAACCTTGCAAGGCGCTTCGTGCTCTTTTAAATATTTAGCGATCGCAGCCATCGGCGAAGGATTGTGCGAAACGTAAGGAAGCATCGCGGGGAAGCTTTTTTCGATGTAATTAACGAATGCCGGGCAGCAAGAACTCGTTAAAAATCCTTTTTCTACAAGCTCTTTCGATTCGCTCATTGCGACCATATCCGCACCGAGCGCCGCTTCGACTACGGTATAAAAACCGAGTTCCTTTAAACCATTTATAACCTGCCCTAATTTTGCGTAAGAAAATTGGCTTGAAATAGATGGAGCTACGACTGCATAAACCTTGTAATTTTTGTTGTTGTCGCTCTTTTTGATAATATCGATAGCGTCTAAAATATACGATTTATCGGAAATAGCGCCGAACGGACATTGGTAAACGCACGCGCCGCAAGATATGCACTTTGAATTATCTATGCAAGCTTGTTTTTCTGCGCCCATAGAAATAGCTTTTACTTTACAAGCGTCTTCGCACGGACGTTTATAATTGCGAATAGCGCCGTAGGGGCAAACTTTTGCACAAGCGCCGCATTCTTTGCATTTTGTCTTATCGATATGCGCAACGTGGTTAGAATCGAACGTGAGCGCGCCGAATTTACAAACGTCTTCGCAACGGTGAGCCAAGCAACCGCGGCAAGCGTTGGTAACTTCATAACCGCCGATCGGGCACTCGTCGCAAGCTATATCTATAACCTCTATAACGTTAGGGTTCTTTTTGTCGCCGCCCATCGCAAGTTTAACGCGTTCGCCTAAAATCGCGCGTTCTTTATAAACGCAGCAACGCATCGTGGGATTTTTGCCCGGGACAATGCGTTTAGGTATATCGAAAACGGTTTCGGTAAGAGTATCGTCCCAAGCGTCGCGAGCAACTTCGCGCAAAACTTTATATTTTAAATGTTGAACTTTTGTATCGAATTTTTTCATTTTGAAAGTTTATTCCTGTATTTTTTATTTTGCGACCGATTTTTAAGCTTTTAAAAGCAAAAAATCAAACGCTTAAACGCGAGAAAGTATTTCTTTTTCGAAAAACTCGTTAACGGTATCGGGGCTGACCGAAAAAAGTTCGTCGCCTATCGTAACGCAAACGCCTTGTTGGCATTTACCCATGCAAAACGTTCCGCCGAGTTCGATTTTTTCTTTAAGGTCGTTTTTGCTGATAAGCGATTGAAGCGCGTCTACGATTTGGCGCGAGCCTTTAATATGGCAAGAACTTCCGATACATACGGTAACTTTAATCATAATTTTTCTTCCTTTTTATTTATTTGCGTAATGTGTTGCTTAAATTATTTGTTTTTTGCGGCAAGCTCGTCTAATTTTTTATTTCTGAAATAAATAGCTATTCCGGTAGAAACGAGCGTTATGTTTATTATGTAAAAAGCAAAAGCTACCCAGCCAAGCCAAGTAAGCGGTTTAATGCACATAGTAAAAATTTTGCATAATATGCCGCCGACGTAACCGATGCCGATAAGCGACATAAACGGTAAACTCGTGCCCTTAGTGGTGCGCGCCTTATACGCCCTTATAACGTTAAAGGGCCACGAAGCTCCGAAACAAAGTACCATAACGATTTCGCAAATAGTTGCAAGTGTTTCCATTTTTTATCTCCTAGTTAAATAAAAAAAATTTTACAAAACTCCGCCCGCTTTTGCAAGCGGAGTTTTTTATTTACATATCTTTTTTGGTATAATCCGGAAGAATTTGCGGTGAAAGAAGTTCAGATTTTATCCCCGCATCTTCCAACTGTTTTTCAAATTCGTTTACGTGCGAAAGGGTAAGCTTTCCGACCGAAACGTCTTTAACACGTTCAGAGGCGTATTTGCCCGCATTTCTGCCGAAAACTATTATATCGAGCAACGAGTTGCCCATCAAGCGGTTTCTGCCGTGAATGCCGCCAACTGCCTCGCCGGCAACGAATAAGTTATTAACGCAAGTGCTTTCGCCGTTTGATTTGATATCGATGCCGCCGTTTTGATAATGTAGCGTAGGATAAATTAAGATAGGGTCTTTGCGAATATCTACGCCGTATTTAGAAAACATTCTGAGCATTGCGGGAATGCGCTTTTCGATAGTCCCCTCTCCGTTGATTTCTTCTATCATCGGGGTATCGAGCCAAACGCCTTCGCCGTCCGTCGTTTTAACGCCGTTGCCGCGTTTTTTACATTCGCGAATTATCGAAGCGGCGGTTACGTCGCGCGTTTCGAGCGAATACACGAACGCTTCGCCGTTTTTATTTACGAGTTGCGCACCCAAAGACCGAACTTTTTCAGTTACTAAAGCTCCGAAAATCTGAGTAGGTTCTGCAACGCCCGTCGGGTGATACTGAAGCGTATCAGCATATAAAAGCTTTGCCCCCGCGCGATAAGCCAAAACCAAACCGTCTGCAGTAGCACCGTAATGATTGCTCGTAGGAAATCCTTGATAGTGCAATCTTCCCGCCCCGCCGGTAGCGATAATAACGGTTTTAGCCTTAGCCACAAGCAGTTTTTTGGTTTCCATATTCATTAAAACCGCGCCTGCCGCATTGCCGTTTTCGTCTTTTATTATTTCAATAGCCGTGGTAAAATCGACGACGGGAATATTTCTATTTAGAACCTCGTCGCGCAAAGTGCGCATAATCTCGGCGCCCGAATAATCCTTACAAGCGTGCATTCTTTTACGCGAAGTTCCGCCGCCATGAGTGGTTATCATATTGCCGTTTTCGTCTTTATCGAACATTACGCCTAAATCGGAAAGCCATTTGATAGCGTCGGGCGCTTCGCATACGAGTTTTTCTAAAAGTTCGGGCTTAGCGGCGAAATGCCCGCCCCCGAAGGCATCGAGATAGTGAACGGCGGGGCTATCGTTCGGCTTATCGGCAGCTTGAATTCCCCCCTCAGCCATCATCGTATTTGCATCGCCTATACGAAGCTTGGTCACGATCATCGTTCTTGCGCCTGCCGCGTTTGCGGTTATTGCGGCTGAAGCGCCCGCTCCGCCGCCGCCGATTACTAAAACGTCGGTTTCGTAATCGGGATGCTCGAGGTCGATATTTTCGCCTAGCACGCGCGATTTCCCTTGTAAAAGCGACGCGAGTTCATGAAGAACTTTTTCGCCTTTATTCGGTCCGACCTTAAGCGATTCGTACGCAGATTCGATATAGTCGGGATGGTTCTCCTTTAAAACCGCGTCTTTTTCGTCGGCGGTCATTCTCGGGAATAAATTTTTAAGTCTTTCGCTTCTGCTACTTACGACTTTTGCCATCGAAGCGGCTTGTTCGTCGGTATATTTATACATAATTATTACCTACCTTACTTTTCGATATCGCGGTGATTATAGAGTTCTTTCATTTCATCTATCGGTTTGCCCATAATATCTTCCATAATCTTTTTAAAATCGCCTGCGTTTATTTCGGCAACTCGCTTTTCTAAATGTTCACATTCGGGAGCTAGATATTTGCCGTAAAGCCTACGAGCAAGTTCCGCAACTTGCGGATGCGAAATACCTGCGGGGCAACGCGAAGAGCAAATGCCGCACATAACGCAGTCAAAGCTTTCATCGGCGCACTTTTTATATTCGCCGCGCTGAGCGTAAGCGATATATTGCATAACGTTTAAGCCTTGAGGGCAAGCCTTAGTGCAAGCGTTACAACCGATACAACTGTATATTTCGGGATAAAGTTGCATCATAATTTGTTCCGTCGGTTTAATTTTTTCTATATCGTACACCTGTTTGACAAGCGGAAAGAACGGAAGCGTAGCAACATACATTCCTTCTTCAACTTGTTTTTGGCACGCCAAGCAAGTTTTTAGTTCTTGTTTGCCTTTAATACGGTAAAAAGTAGCGCACGCGCCGCAAAAACCGTTACGGCAACCGCAACCGCGGACTAATTCGTAACCGGCGTATT